>CBRGOK010000324.1:0-5101 GCA_967798035.1 uncultured bacterium | reverse complement strand
CGCGAGACCGGAGGGGGAGGGGATTGCACCCTCCTTCCATCCCGAGCGTCGGAGGGAAGATCTCCGCCGCGCAGTTCCTGCAGACGAGGTGCTCCCCCTGCTGGACGTAGCCGAAGTCCTTGCAGATCTTGCAGGCGTCGAGCGCGACCCGGACCTCCTCCCCCGACTTCCAGACGAGGAAGCGGACGGTCCGGTCCCCGAGGCGCACGCCAAAGCGGTGGAGCCTCCCCTCCTCGAGACCGGCGAGGGAAACGCGCACCTCCCCGTCGCGGGCGGCGACCATGATCGGGGGCGAGAGCTCGAGGCCCCTCGAAGCGGCCGCCGCGTGGACCCCGAGGGCGCCCAGGGCGAGGAGCGCGAGCCCGGCGAACCCGCGTCGCCAGAAGCGCTCGAGGCGCGCCTGCGCGCGGAGCTTGCGGGACTCCGCGGCGTTCGCCTCGGCGGGAGCGGACGCCGGGGCGGGACGCGCCCCCGCGAGGAGGATCGCGAAGGGGAGGAGGATCATCGCCGCGAGGAACAGGGCGCGGTTGCGGACGAGGGGACCGACGAACCGCATGTAGGCGCCGGGGTCCCGCGGCCGGATCCACCCCGCCTCGACGAACTCGTGGAAGGCGAGCGCGAGGAGCTCGACGGCGAAGACGAGGAGCATCGCCGTCGTGACGCGGAAGAAGCGCCGCAGGTCGACGCGGAGGCTTCCCCGGACGAAGGCGATCCCGAGCCCCACCGCGAGGGCGAGCCCCGCGAGGCCCCCGAGGAGCGCGGGCGCGCCGTCGGCGCGCACCGCCGCGGCCCCGAGGAAGAGGACGAGCTCGACCCCCTCCCGGCCGACGAGGAGGAAGGAGAGGAGGAAGACCCCGAGGCGGGCCCCCCTCCCCGCATGGACGGGGGTGAGCGCCTCCACCCTTCGCTCGATCTCCCCCTTCAGCCGCCGTCCGTGCCGCACCATCCAGAGGACGAGGCTCCCGACGAGGATCGCCGACGCGAGGAGGAGGATCCCCTCGAGCGCCTCGTTCTCGGGGTCGAGCCCGAGGCGCGCGAGGAGGAGCGCGAGGAGGAGGGAGGCGGCCGCCGCCGCCGCGAGCCCCGCGTAGACGGCGCTCTTCAGGGCCGTCCGCCCCGACCGCGCGAGAGCGGCGAGGAGGAGGCCGACGACGAGGGCGGCCTCCGCCCCCTCGCGCAGCGCGATCACGAACGCTTCGAACATGGAGGAGGGGGGAAGGTCTCGACCGTCTTGTTGAGAATGAGTTTCAACAAGACCTCCCCGTTATAGCGCCTCCCCGGGGGAGCGGGAAGGGGACCCGGGGCGTCCCCTTGGCCGGGGGACCTCCCTCCGGAAGAATCCCCTCCTCGGGCGATGGCGAACCCCAAGCAGGCGGCGGGCGCGCGCGCGGCCGATCTCGTCGAGGACGGGATGGCGATCGGCCTCGGGACGGGGAGCACCGTCGCCTTCCTCCTCGAGCGCCTCGCCGAGCGCATCCGGAGGGAGGGGCTGCGCGTCCGGGGGCTGCCGACCTCGCGCCGCACGGAGGAGGCCGCGCGCGCCCTCGGGATCCCGCTCGTCTCCTTCGAGGAGGTCCTCCCCCTCGACCTGACCCTCGACGGGGCCGACGAGGTCGACCCGCGCTGGAACCTGATCAAGGGGGGAGGGGGCGCGCTCCTACGGGAGAAGATCGTCGCCGCGGCGAGCCGGAGCACGACGATCGTCGTCGCCGAGGACAAGCTCGTGCCCCGCCTCGGGAGGTTCCCCCTCCCGGTCGAGGTCGTCCCCTTCGCCGCGCGCCCCGTCGCGAGGGCCCTCGAGGCCCTCGGGTGCCGCGCGGCCCTCCGCCGGGATCCCGCCGGCGCCGAGTTCGTAACCGACGAGGGGCACCGGATCCTCGACTGCGCCTTCGGGCGGATCGACGATCCCCCCGCCCTCGAGGCGGCGATCGACCGCATCCCCGGAGTGGTCGAGTCGGGAATCTTCGTGGGCCTCGCCCGCCGCCTCGTCGTCGGTCGCGCCGACGGGCGCGTCGAGGTCCTCGACCGGCCGCCCTCCGCCTAGCAAAGGACGGGGGCGGCCGCGTGGGCCGCCCCCGTCCGAGTGGGGACTCCCGCCGGGACGGGGGGCCGCCCCGGGAGGAGGGATGGATCAGAGCGACTCGATGAAGGCGAGGATTGCGTTGATGTCGAAGTCGACGGTCGTGTTGTTGGCAGGGTTGTTGCTCTGGAGGTTCACCTGGACGTCGGTCCCCGGGATGTCGTGCTGGGTGTTGCGGGACTTGCCCGTGTAGGGGAAGGCCTGGCTCCCGGGGTCGACGACGGCGCGCAGGGTCATGTGGCCGTGGTCGTGGAAGTAGGGGCCGGTCGCGAAGACGCCGAGCTTCGTCGGGACCATGAAGAACTTCGCCCCGCGGGAGTAGGTGCGCAGCGGGAAGTTCGGGTCGGACGGGTCGCTCGTCGTGCAGCCGGGGATCGTGAAGGGGGCGTCGAGGTCCCGGTCGAGGGGGATGTACGACTCGATGTCGATGATCCCGTCGAAGTTCCGATCGGCGTCGGGGACGCCGTCGTTGTTGAGGTCGAGGTTCACCCCGGAGTTGACGTTCGCGAAGGCCTGTCCGAGGAGGTTCTCCCCCATGACGTCGCACAGGGGCTGGTGCGCCTGGTCCTGTCCCGCGTCGACGATGATCACGCGGTCGATCGTGAAGGCGAAGGGCTCCGTGTTCGGCGGGTTGATGTCGACCTTCGGGTGGCAGTTCGCGCACGCCGCGTTCCGGAGGTTGGGGTTGAACCCGGTCGAGTTCTCCCCGAAGTAGAGGTCCCGCCCGATCAAGGCGAGGGGGGTGAGAGCGCCGTTCACGCGGTTGGGGTTGAGGGGAACCGGGACCGTCGCCGCCCACTGGACGAGCGCCTCGTCCTCGGCCGGCGTGAGGGCGGCCGTCCCTCCGTTCTCGCCGACCCCGGCGACGTGGAAGAACTCGCCGAGGTTCTTGCGGATCGCCTTCCAGGCGAGCGTCCCCGTCGCGAAGATCCCGCCGAACATCGGGGGGGTCGAGCGGGGCCCGACCGGGCGGCGCCAGGCGGTCGCGTCGTCGTTCCCCTCGAAGTGGCACGCCTCGCACGAGTTGTTGAAGTTCGCCGCGGTCACGTCCCGGCTCGCGTCGGCGAAGATCTCGCGCCCCGTCTTCTGGGCGGTCGTGAGGAGGTCGGTCTGGACGACCGAGGGGTTCGTCGCGATCCCCTTGACGATCACCGCCGCGTCGTGGTTCGCGCGCAGGAGGGAGACGTCGCGGGAGGTCTCGTTCATCACGTAGACGACGCCGTCGTTGTCCGCCGTCGCCGGGTCGTCGAGGACGACGATCCCGCTCGGGGTGTCCCCGATCCCCCGCGCCGGATCGAAGGGGGTCCGGTTCGCCGCGACGTCCCGCCGCGGGAAGACGGAGAGGAAGCGCGGGGCGGCGCCCGTCGTGTCGAAGGTCATCACCTGCTCGCCCGCGCGGTCGAGGACGTAGGCGCGGGCGCCGTCGCCGGAGAACTCGACGCGGTTCGGCTGGGCCACTCGGTGGCCGAAGCGCGAGGGGGGGATCGCGTCGGCGGGGTTCCCAACGACCACCTTGATCGCGTTCGAGATGGCGAAGCCGGCGGTGGCGTTTGGGTCGAAGACGAGCGCCTGCGCGAAGACGACCCCCTGGGGGAGGCTCGAATCGTTCGGGACGCCGAAGGTCCAGGTGCGGCTCCCCGCCCCCGGGACCCCCGAGGGGCCGAGGAGGGGGACGGCGAGGACGAAGGCCGGCGGCGTGTAGAGCGTCCCCCCGAAGGCCGGGATCGGAGTCTCGGTGAGGCCGATCACGAGGAGGACGGGGGAGCCGGCGAAGCCCTTCGAGACCGTGACCTGGATCGAGGAGCCGAGGACCGGGCTCCCCGTGCTCGAGAGGACGGGCGTGAAGCCGCCCGCCCCCGGCAGCCCCACGCCGAAGGGGACGACGTCGGCCGGGAGGAGGGGGGGCTGGGTCTGGGAGAGCTCGAACTCGATCCGGGCCGAGGCGTCCGTCTGCCCCGGATCGCTCCACTGGAAGGTCTCCGTCGTGAGGTCGACGACGGACACGGCGGGATAGATCCGGTTGGCGAAGGCCGGGTCGAGGGCGGGGTCGTTCACGTCGTGGTTGAAGTTGTGGAGGACGTGGGAGACCCACAGCCGCGTCCCGTTCGGGGAGATCGTCAGGTCCTCGAGGAAGCGGGGGGAGCCCTGCGACTTCAGGACCGAGACGTTGATCGGGTTCCCGAAGATGTCGGAGGCGACGTACTTGTCGAGGTCGATCCCCTTGACGAAGGAGACCCCCTGGAGGTCGCCGGAGGGGGAGAGGGAGGCGGAGAGGACGGAGACGAACGGGGACTTGAAGTGGGAGACGTAGATCCGCGTCGAGTCGGCGGAGATCGCGACCCCCGCCGGGGTCTGGAAGTCGGCCTGCCCGTCGCCGTCCGTGTCGAACTGGGAGACCGAAGTCCCCGGCGGCAGGAAGTTCAGGTTCCCCTGGTAGGCGAAGGTCTGGATCACCTGGTCGGTCGCCGTGTCGAGGAAGGAGAGGGAGGCGGACCGCAGGTTCGTGATCGCCGCCCACTTGCCGTTCGGCGCGACCGCCACCGCGTAGGGCTCGACGCCGAGGCCGGTGACGACCGTCGTCGACACGACCTTCGTCGCCGGGTCGAGGACGGAGAGGGTCCCGTAGATCTCCGAGCCGGTGAAGTTCAGGGCGTGGCGGTCCCGCGGGACGTTGCCGCGCGTGTTCGTGACGTAGGCCTTCGAGCCGTCCGGGACGAAGGCGATCCGCCGCGGCCAGACGCCGACGGGGATCGAGACGGAGCCCGCCGCGGGATTGGCGTCGATCACCAGCCCCGTCGTCGCGTTGACCACGGAGACGGAGTCGTTCTCCTGGTTGACCACCCAGATCTCGTTCGGGTCCGCCGGGTTGACGGCGATGGATCGGGAGTGGGCCGGCCCGGAGGCGGGCGGCCCGGGCGGGAGGGCCGTGCCGGGCCTGCCGAGGAGGAGCGCGCCCGCGAGCGCGGCGGCGGCGATGGGGATCAGCGCGAGGCGGAGGGGTCGCATCTGGAAATCACCTCT
>CBRGOK010000323.1:0-5103 GCA_967798035.1 uncultured bacterium | reverse complement strand
TGCCACACCTGCTCTTCCGCAACGACGCCGGGATCCTGGTCGAGGTCGCCGTCGAGGCGGGGGTCGCGCTTTCCGAGACCGGGATCGCCCAGGCGGGGATGGGGGTCGACGCGGGGGACTTCGACGGCGACGGGCTCCCCGACCTGGTCGTCGGGAACTTCAGCGACGAGACGACGACGCTCTACCGGAACACCGGGGGCCTCCTGTTCGACAACGCCACCTACTCGACGGGCCTCGGGGCCCCGACGCTCCCCTACCTCTCCTGGGGCCTCTCCTTCCTCGACTTCGACCTGGATGCCGACCTCGATCTGTTCGTGGTGAACGGCCACGTCTATCCGCAGGCCGACGACCCCGACACGGGCACGGCCTATCGCCAGCGCTGCCAGCTCTTCGAGAACGTCCCCGGCCCGGCCGGGCGGCGATTCCTCGAGCGGCGGGGGAAGTCGGAGGAGGCGCTCGATTCGGTCCGCGGGGGCCGCGGCGCCGCCTTCGGCGACGTCGACGGCGACGGCGACACGGACGTAGTCGTCCTCCCGATCGACGCCGCCCCCGCCGTCCTGCGGAACGACGCCGGGGCGGCGGGGAGGATCGTCCTCGAGCTGCGCGGCGTCCGCTCGAACCGCGACGCCCTCGGCGCCCTCGTCCGGCTCGAGGCGGGGGGAACGAGCCAGGCCCGCGAGGTCCGGAGGAATGCCTCCTTCCAGTCCTCGAGCGACCCGCGCCTCGTCTTCGGCGTGGCGGGGTCGGCGCGCGTCGAGGTGCGCTGGCCCTCGGGACGGATCGACGCCGCGGGGCCCCTCCTCCCGGGACGGCGCTACCGGCTCGTCGAGGGCGCGGGGGTCGTCGAGGAGGAGCCCCTCCCGTGAAGCAGGTCCGCCTGAAGACGGACAAGTTCGGCGGCCGCCCCTGGGTCTTCCGGAAGATGGTCGCGCGGCCGCGGGACGTCGAGGACGGGGAGATCGTCGAGGTCCTCGACCGCTCGGGGCGGTTCGTTGGGACGGGCTTCTACAACGGCCGCTCGACCGTCGCGGTCCGCTTCCTCGACCGGGGGGCGCGCGGCGAGATCGACGAGCTCTGGCTCCGCCGCGCGCTCAGGGACGCGGTCTACGTGCGTCGCAGCGTCCTCGACCTCGACGCCGTGACCGACGCTTACCGGGTCGTCCACTCCGAGGGGGACGGGCTCTCGGGCCTGATCGTCGACCGTTACGCCGACCTCCTCGTGATCGAGCCGACCTCGGTCGGTTTCTGGCGCCTGGCGCCGCAGGTCGCCTCCCTCCTGCGCGAGATGTTCCCCGGCTCGGAGGCGATCGTCCGGGTCGACGAGCGCGTGGCCCGGCTGGAGGGGTTCGACCCGGGGCCGCCTCCCGCCTCCCGCCGGACGACGATCACGGAGGGGGGCGTGCGCTTCCGCGTCGACGCCGGGGCGGGGCACAAGACCGGGTTCTTCCTCGACCAGCGCGACCACCGCGAGCGCTTCGCCCGCTACTGCCGGGGGAAGACGGTCCTCGACGGCTGCTGCTACACGGGAGGGTTCGGCCTCCACGCCCGCGTCCGCGGCGGGGCGGGGCGCGTCGTCGGCGTCGACCTCGACGAGAAGGCCCTCGTCGTGGCGCGCGAGAACGCTTCCGCGAACGGCGCCGCCGTCGAGTTCGTCCACGCCGACCTCTTCGACTACCTCCGTCAGGCCTCCTCGGGGCCCAAGTTCGACGTCGCCGTCCTCGACCCGCCGAAGCTGGCGACCTCGAAGGGGGACCTCCCCCGGGCCTTCGCCTTCCTGCGCGACCTCAATGCCCTCGCGATGCGGGTGCTGCGGAACAACGGGCTCCTCCTCTCCTGCTGCTGCACCGGGCTCGTCTCGGAGGAGGCCTTGCTCGCCGCCCTGCGCAAGGCCGCCGCCTCGGCCGGGTGCGAGATCCGGTTCCACGACGTCGGGGGGGCCGCGCCCGACCACCCCGTCGCGCCGAACTTCCCCGAGTCGAGATACCTGACGGCCGTCTACGCATCCGTGCGCGCCCCGCTGTAGCCGGCGGCCGTCCGGCCGTCCCCGCAGGTAGGATGGGACGTTCCATGTCCCCGGAGGGACGAGACATCGATCCTGGAGCCCGCACGCTCGGAGACTTCCGGCTTATCCGGGAGATCGGACGCGGGGGGATGGGGGTCGTCTACGTCGCCGAGCAGGGGACCCTGCGGCGCACCGTCGCCCTCAAGGTCCTGCCGATCGACCTGACCGCATCGCCGGCCCGCGTCGAGCGGTTCAAGCGCGAGGCCGAGTCCGCGGCGCGCCTCCACCACTCGAACATCGTCCCGATCTTCGCGGCGGGGGTCGAGGAGGGGCAGCACTGGATCGCGATGGAGTTCGTCGAGGGGACCTCCCTCGACCGGCTCCTCGACGGGATGCGGGCGAAGCGGGGAGAAGGCGCCGAATCCGACGTCTCCCTCGTCCTGACGGAGGCGAAGGGGGACCTCCTCGACGCCGAGGGGGCGCCCTGGAGGCCCGGGGCGCCGCCCAAGCCGGCGCCGGCGGGGACCGTCCAGCGCGAGCGCTCGATCTCCCCCGCCGCGCTCGAGCGGGCCCACACGACGCGGATGACCGAGCTCTTCGAGAAGGTCGCCCGCGCCCTCCACCACGCCCACGAGCAGGGGATCATCCACCGCGACGTCAAGCCGGGGAACATCCTCCTCGACATGGCCGGGGAGCCGCGGATCACCGACTTCGGGCTCGCGCACGAGGAGGGGACCGCCTCCCTCACGCGGACGGGGGACATGCTCGGGACCCCCCTCTACATGAGCCCGGAGCAGCTCACGGCGAAGCGCATCCCGATCGACCGGCGGACCGACGTCTACTCGCTGGGGGTCTCCCTCTACCAGGCCCTCACCCTGCGCCCCCCTTTCGAAGGGGAGTCCTCCCAGGAGGTCATCCGCCAGATCCTCTTCGCCGATCCCGCCGCGCCGCGCCGGAGCAACCCGCGGATCCCCCGGGACCTCGAGACGATCGTCCTCAAGAGCATCGAGAAGAACCCGGAGCGGCGGTACCGGACCTCCCTCGAGCTCGCCGAGGACCTCCACCGCTTCCTCCGCGAGGAGCCGATCCAGGCCCGGCGCGCGTCCTTCGGGTACCGGGTCTGGAAGAAGACCCGCAGCGCCCGCGTCTCGATCGCCGCCTCGATCGGGATCGCGACCGCCGCTGCGGTCGCCATCTTCCTCCTCGTCATCACCCTCTTCGGGGGGAGGGGCAAGGACGGGTCCAGCCAGATCGGAACCCCGGCGAAGTTGGCGCACGAGAAGGCGGTCGCCGCGCTCAAGGAGCAAAACTTCCCCGTGGCGTTCGACGAGGCCCGCCGCGCGGTCGAACTGCAACCCGACGTCGTCGGTTTCCACGAGACGCTGGGCGACGTCCACGCGAAGGCGGGAAATCCCCGCGAGGCGGCGGACGCCTACGGTCGGGCGCTCGCGCTCGAGCGGCCGGGGTCCCCGGCGAGGGAGCGACTCCACGCCCGGTACGCCACCCTTCTCGGGGAGGCGGGGAGGTCGCAGGAGGCGATCCGGGAATGGACGGCGATCCTGGCGGACCGCCCGGAGGACACCGACGCGCTGCACGGCCGGGGGCTCGCCCACAAGGCGCTCGGGCAGAACCCGGACGCGATCAGGGACTTCGAGAAGGAGGCGACCGTCCGGCGCGCCCGCGCGGACGGGCTCCTCTCGACGCTCCCCGTGGATCCCACGGCCCCCATCACCCCGGATCAGGTCAAGAGCGCCCTCGAGGCGGAGAAGGTCGACCCAAGGAACACCCAGGCGATCCTTCACCTCGCGTACGACGACCTCCGCGCGGGACGGGCGGAGGCCGCGAGGGGACGTTTCGAAACGCTCGTCGAGGACGACCCGGTCGAGGCCCATCTCGGGAAGGCCCGCGCCCTCTGCAAACTGGGGAACGGGGGAATGGAGGAGGAGGTGGAGGGCGCGGTCAAGGCGGTCGACAAGGCCCTCGCCCTCGCCCCCGACCACGTCGGAGCCCTCCTTTTCCGTTCGGCGCTCCGGTCGAGACTGGGACAGGCCGAAGGGGCCCTCGCCGACGCTGAGAAGGCGGCGCGTCTCGACCCCCGCTCGGCGCTCGCGCGACTCCGGCGCGGAGCGGCGAGGTTCGAGAGCGGGGACCGGAAGGGGGCGCGCGAGGACTTCGAGGCCGCCTCCCTCGACGCCGGACCCTCCGGCCGCCGGGCCCTCCTCGCGAGCGCGGTCTGCGCCCTCGCAATGGACGAGGCCACGGGGGCCCGCGCGATCCTCGACCGGGCCCTCGCCGCGGACCGCGCCGACGCCTCCGCCCTCCTCCTGGCGGGCGTCGCGGCGGCGACCGCCGGGGACTTCCCCGCCGCCGTGTCCCACTTCACCGCGGCGGTCGCGACCCCGGCGAGCCCGCCCGAGGCGCGCGTGCGGCTCGCCTTCTCCCTCCTGCGGATGGGTAGGCTCGCCGAGGCGTGGCCCGAGCTCGACGCGGCGCTCGACCGCAGCAGCCGCCGCTTCGCGGAGACGCTCGACCTCGTCGTGCACGGCGGGGATGGGGAATACCTCGCCCTCCTCCGCTACGCCCTGAAGGAGACGGAGGGGAACACCCCGGTCCATTCCGATCCGGCCGCCGAGGCGGAGCGGCTCCGGGACCGGCGCCGCCGGCTCGACCCGCGGGAGACGGTCGGGCCGGAGTTCCTGGTCGGGGCGCTCCTGGAACCATCCCCGCAGCGCCGGGAGGAACTGCTCGGCTACGCGCGCGCTCTCGACCTTCGCGGAGAATCGCGGGAGATCGCGGTGGAGGGTCTGACCGCGGCCGGGGCGCAGGCCCTCCCGATCCTCCGGGAGGTCGCCCGCGACCGCCGGGGAAGCGAGGAGGTGGCGCGCCTCCTGAGGCGGCGGGAGGCGGAGCTCGACGAGGCCGCGGACGCCCTGGTCGGCGAATGGCTGTGCGTCTCGCCGCAGCCTCTTCCTCCGGCGGTCGCGGCGTTGCGAAACCTCGCACCCCGTTGGCTCGTCCGCGCCCTCCGGGCCTCCCCCGACACGATCGTCGGGGCGCGAGCGCGCGAGGCGATCCTGGGGCTCGAACGGGACGAGGCCGCC
>CBRGOK010000322.1:0-5106 GCA_967798035.1 uncultured bacterium | reverse complement strand
GAGGAACCGCGCGAGGTGATCGCGGAGCTCCGGTTCGAGGGCGCCGGGCTTCCCTTGGGCGGTTTCCTGGATCACGGTCTTCGACAGGTCGAGGTCGGCCAGCTCCTGGTCGTAGGTCCCGGCGGGCCCGTCCCCCCGGTAGCGGGCTTCGCCGTCGTCGGGGAGGCGCTCCCGGGAGGCGATCCGGAGGAGCGTCGTCTTCCCGCAGCCGTTGCGGCCGACGACCCCGAGGCGCTCGCCGCGGCGGACGGTGAGGTCGAGGCCCTCGAAGAGCGTCCGGCCGCCGAGCCGGGCCGCGACGCCGCGCAGCTCGAGGACGGATTCGCCCCCCCGCTTCGGCTCGGTCGGAGCGGAGCCGAAGGCGACGCGGGGGCCCGAGGCCTCCGGCCGCGGGGCGTT
Organism: uncultured bacterium; assembly: GCA_967798035.1. GTDB lineage: Bacteria > Planctomycetota > UBA1135 > UBA1135 > JAKEFM01 > JAKEFM01. The sequence goes on along the minus strand of CBRGOK010000322.1, from coordinate 4,707 downwards.
CGGGACCTCCAGGCGCTCGAGGCGGCGGCGCCGGCCGACCGCCTCCCGCGAGCGCTGGCTCCCGATGTTCCGGCGGATGAACTCCTCCTCCTTCGCCACGTACCGGGCGACCCGCTCGGCCTCTCTGGCTTGGGTGATGAGCCGGAGCCGGCGCGCCTCCTCGAACTTCTCGAAGTTCCCCCGGTAGCGGTCGACCGTCGGGCTCTCGACGTAGAGGATCGTCCGCGCGAGGGCGTCGAGGAGGCGGCGGTCGTGGGAGACGATGGCGACCGCGCCGGGGTAATCACGCAGCCGCGCCTCGAGGTACTCGATCCCGGCGAGGTCGAGGTGGTTCGTCGGCTCGTCGAGGAGGAGGAGGTCGAAGCCCGCCGCGAGCATCCCCGCGAGGGAGGCCCTCGCCTTCTCCCCGCCCGAGAGGGTGCCCGCCGGGCGGGCGAAGTCCTCCTTCCGGAAGCCGAACGCGGAGAGCCCCTCCTCGACCCGCCGCGGCGCGTCCCAGCCGCCGAGCGCCTCGAACCGCGCCTGGACCTCGTCGTGCCGGCGCACGAGCCGGGCGCGCCGCTCCTCGTCCTTTTCAGCCGCGATCTCCTCCTCCATGGCCCGCAGGTCCGCCTCGATCTCCCGGTTGCCCGCGAGGGGGGCGGTGGCGACGTCGAGGACGCTCGCCTCCGCGGGGACGTCGGGGATCTGGCCGAGGACGCCGATGCGGGAGCCCGCGCGCTGGGCCCGCTTCCCGCCGTCCGGCTCCTCCAGGCCCGCGAGGAGCCGGAGGAGCGTCGTCTTCCCGGCGCCGTTGCGGCCGACGATACCGACGCGATCCCCCTCGCCGATCCGGACGTCGACCCGGTCGAGGATGACGCGGTCCCCGAAGGCCCGGCGGACCCTCTCGAGCGCGACGAGGGTCACCGCCCGGCGAGCCCCTCGAGGACCCGCTCGAGGCTCTCCCCCATCCTCTCCTCGAGGTCGCGTCGCAGTCCCAGCGCGAGCTCGTGGTTGCGCCGCACGAAGGGGGTGTCGCCGTAGCGCCGGACGAGATCGTCCGTCCGCTCCTCGACCGTCACGATCCGGTCGTGGGCGACGACGGAGTCGGCGAGCGCGACGACCCGGTCCTCGAGGGTGAGCTCCGGGAAGCCGAACGTCTCGAAGACGCTCTGGAGGAAGCGGGGCGACCACCCGCCGTCGCGGACCATCTCCTCGAGGGTGCGCCCCTTGATCCAGTGGGCGACGCACCCGCGCGCGTAGCGCTCGAGCCCCGCGCGGCGCAGGAGCACGTAGCCGACCCAGCCGTGGGCCGGGCCGTGGGTGCGGGAGCGGCCGAGGTCGTGGAAGAGGCCGAGGACGCCGACGTGCTCGGGGTCCGCGCCCTCGCCGTTTCGCGCGAGGGCCTCCCCGATCGCACGGGACACGTCGGCGACCCGGAGCGAGTGCCTCTTCCAGAGCGCCTCGCCGGGGGCGAGGGCGTCGAAGACCTCGATCGCCTGGCGCCCGTTCACCCGGCCTCCGCGCGCCGGAGGTGCGCGAGCGCCTTGCGCGCCACCTCCCGCAGGTTCCCGTGCTCGAGTCGCTCGAGGGTCTCCCGCGCGGAGAACCATCCCGAGCGGTCGTGCTCGGAGGAGAGGCGGTGGCTCTCGCCGGGGCTGCGGGCGAGGAAGTAGACGACCTGCTTCTCGATCCCCGCGTCCTCCGGATGGGGGGCGGCGCCCCGCCGGACCCGGTAGCGGATCTCCACCCGGAACTCCGGGTCGAGATCGAACGAGTCGATCCCCGTCTCCTCGCGCGTCTCCCGCCTCGCCCCCGAGACGTCGTCCTCCCCCTCCTCGAGGTGGCCCTTCGGGAAGCCCCACTCCCGGTGGAGGGGATTGTGGAGGAGGAGGAATCGCTCCTCCCCGGCCGGACCGGTGTAGAGGATCACGCCGGCGGCACGCAGGGGACTCCTTTTCGAGCTCAAGGGAATCTGGCGAGTGTAGGTCGGCGGGGAGCGTTCCGGGAGGGCGCGGCCCCCGCTATCCTCCCGCCCGATGCCCGCGACCGTCCCGCGCCGGGAGACGCGCGCCGTCGTCTCCCTCGAGTCGATCGCGGCCGACTGCTTCCGGATCGGCGTCGAGTACCCCCACCCCCCCGAGTCGGTCGAGCCCGCGCAGTTCTTCATGCTCCGCCGGACCGACGGCGAGGGGCCTCTCCTGCCTCGCCCCTTCAGCCTCGAGCGCCTGGGGGAGGGCGTCCTCTCCTTCCTCGTCAAGGTCTTCGGCCGCGGCTCGCGCGCGCTCGCGGCGGTCCGCCGCGGGGAGTCCCTCGACCTCGTCGGGCCGCTCGGCCACGGCTTCGCCCCCGTCCGCCGCGAGGAAGGGGTCGCGATGGTCGCGGGCGGGATCGGGATCGCGCCGTTCGCGCACCTGATCGAGCGCGCCCTCGGGGCGGGGGTCCCTCCCGCCTCGATGACCCTCGTCTTCGGCTCGGCGAACGCCGCCTCCCTCTACGCGCTCCCCCTCTACGAGTCGTACGGGATCCGCGTGGTCCTCGCCACGGACGACGGCTCGCGCGGATTCCGCGGGAACGCGGTCGCCTGCTACGGCGCCGAGCTCCAGGCGGGGCGCCTCGACCCCCGCACCCCCGTCCTCGCCTGCGGCCCCGACCGGATGCTCCACGCCTTCGCGCGGTTCGCGCGCGAGCGCGGGCTCCCGGCCTCCCTCTCGGTCGAGACGTTCATGGCGTGCGGGATCGGGATCTGCAACGGCTGCTCGGTCCCCGTCGAGCCGGCCCGCTTCGGAGGCTGGCCCTACGCGAAGGCCTGCCGCGAGGGGCCCGTGCTCGCGGCGGCCGACCTCCGGGGGCCGTAGGGCGTTGGATCGCGACCGGCGGCGACCCGGCCTCTACCTCCTCCTCGTCCTCCTCGCCGCGGCCCTCGTCTGGTGGCTCTCCCCGGAAGAACCGTCGCGGCCCGTCGAGAGCGTCCCGCGGCCCGCCTCCCGACCGGCGACGCCGGCGGGCGCGCGCCTCCTCGCGCCGGAGACCCGCCCTTCGGAGCCGGCGCCCCGATAGCGCCGCCGTCCGCTACCCCCCGCGGCGGATGTAGTCGAGGGCCTCGCGCACGAGGGGCGCGTCGGGGTGGTTCGGATCGATCGCGAGCGCGCGCTCGTAGTACCGCGCCGAGCCGGGCCGGTCGTTGAGGTGGTAGAGGACCTGGCCGAGGCGAAGCGCCGCGGCGAAGTGGTTCGGGTTGATCTCGAGCGCCCGGTGGAACGCCTCCGCCGCCTTCCGGAAGTCCCCCCGCTCCTGGTAGACGACGCCGAGGTTGAAGCGCGCCCTCTCGTCCCCGGGGCTCAGGCGGATCGCCGCGCCGAATTCCTCCTCCGCCGCCCGGAAGTCCCGCCGGGCGAGCGCGCAGGCGCCGAGCCCGGAGTGGGCCTCGGCCGCCTCGATCCCCCGCTGCCGCTGCCACTCGAGGGTCTTGCGGAAGATCGGCTCGGCGACGTCGAGGGACCCCTCGGCGAGGTAGGTCCAGGCCTGCCCGAGGTTCGCCTGCGTCAGGTCCTCGAGGGTGACGTGCCAGCGCGAGGGGTCGACGTCGAGGGCCGCCTCGAACTCGGCGCGCGCGGCGCCCCAGAGCTCGGCGGCGCGGAGGGGATCCCGCTCCTTCCCCGCCTCCTCCGCGTAGACCCGGCCGAGGCTCCAGCGGACGGTCGCGGACTCGGGCGAGGCCGCGCGCGCCGCCTCGAAGAAGGTCCGCTCGTTCCGGTAGTCGAGGTTCCGGAGCTGGGTCCGCCGGCCGAGGAAGGCCGCCACGGCGAGGAGGGCGGCCGCGCCGATCCCCCTCCGGAGGGCCGGGGAGGGGAGGAAGGCGACGAGCCGCGCCGACAGGGCGGCCGCCGCGAGGCAGAACCCGAAGGAGGGGACGTAGGCGTAGCGCTCGGAGAGGAAGAACTGGCCGAGCGCCGCCGGTCGGAGGAGGACGGGAAGCGTCGCGACCGCGAACCAGAGGGCGCCCGCGAGGACGCCCTCCCCCGCTCGGCGCGCCCATCGGATCGAGAGCGCGTAGGCGAGGCAGGCGGCGCCCGGAAGGAGGATGGCGAGGTCCCCCGGCCCGCGGTCGAGCCGGAACACGACGAAGGCGTTCGACTCGACCGGCGCGAGGAGCCTCGCCAGGTACCCGCCGAAGAGCTCGAAGGGGAGCGTCCAGGCGCGCCAGGCCTCGCTCCCCGAGAGTCCGAGGTGCGTCGGCTGGCCCCGGAAGCCCGCCCCCCACTCCCGGTAGACGAGGACGCGCCAGCCGTAGTAGACCGCGTACGCGAGGAGGAAGGGGACGTAGCGCCGCAGGGGGCGCAGGCGCTCGAGCCCCCGTCCCGCCGCCGGGGAGGCGAGGTCGAGGACGACGACGAGGGGAAGGACGGAGAGCGCCATCTCCTTGCCGAGGAGGGCGAGGAGGACGAGCGGCGCGACCCCCCATGGAACTCCGTGCGCGCCCCGCTCGCGCCACCGGAGGTGGGCGAGGACGGCCGCGAGTAGGAAGACCCCGCACGAGAGGTCGGAGATCCCGGAGACCCAGGTGACGCTCTCCGTGTGGATCGGGTGGACTACGAACAGGAACGCCGTCGCGAAGGCGACCCCCTCGCTTCCCGAGAGCCGCCGCGCGAGCCGGAACGAGAGGAGAGTCGCGGCGGCATGCGCGAGGACATTGACGAGGTGGAACCCGAACGGGTCGAGGGCGGA
>CBRGOK010000321.1:0-5125 GCA_967798035.1 uncultured bacterium | reverse complement strand
AGCGTGACGACGCTCCTCGCCCACGTCCCGCGGGTCGAGGGAGGGAACCTTCCGGCGCTGCTCCGGACCATCGCGGACGCGGGGAACCGGATCGCCCGCGCGGTGGCCCGGGCCGGGATCGGAGGAGGAGGGCTCGGCGCCTCGGGCCGGGTCAACATCCAGGGGGAGGCCTGCCAGAAGCTCGACGACACCGCGCAGGACATCTTCGCCGAGGTCCTCGCCTCGAGCGGACTCGTCGCCGTCATGGCCTCGGAGGAGGTCGAGCAGCCGACGATCCCCCCGGACGGCTCCCGGGGCGCCTTCGCCGTCTCCTTCGACCCCCTCGACGGCTCCTCGAACATCGACACGAACATCTCGATCGGGTCGATCTTCTCCGTCCTGCGCCGCCGCGCCTCGGCGCCCGATCCGCAGGACCTCCTCCGCCCGGGCCGCGAGCAGGTCGCGGCGGGCTATCTCGTCTACGGCCCGCGCACGACCCTCACCTACTCGGCCGGAAACGGGGTCCACACCTTCACGCTCGACCCCGACCTCGACGAGTGGGTCCTCACGCACGAGGACATGAAGATCCCCGCGCGCGGCAACACCTGCTCGACGAACGGGGGGAACTCCCCCTGGTGGCTGCCCGGCATGCTGAAGTTCGTCGAGTGGGCGAAGACGGTCGACCCGGCGAGCGGGCGCCCGTACGGCTCGCGCTACGTCGGCTCCCTCGTCGCCGACTTCCACCGGACCCTCCTCAAGGGGGGGATCTTCCTCTACCCGGCGGACACGAAGGACCCGAACAAGCCGGCGGGGAAGCTGCGCCTCCTCTACGAGTGCGCCCCGATCGCCTACCTGGCCGAGCAGGCGGGCGGCGCGGCGAGCACGGGGAAGGAGCGGATCCTCGACATCGTGCCGAAGGCGTTCCACCAGCGCTGCCCGCTCGCCGTCGGCTCCCGGGAGGACGTCGCCCAGTACGACGCCTTCACGGGCCAGCTCGGATAGCCCCGCCGCTCCTGCGATCGCGGAAGAGGCGGCTTTCGTCCCGCGGCTCCGCCGGCGGTTTTCTTCACCAGGGAGGCAGAGGACGGGAGAGTGCAGGGGGGGAGATAACAGGAAAGAGAAAGGACCCGCGGGTCCTTTCGCAAAAGCGTTAGTGCCCTCTCGGAACCGCCTGCGAACCAGGGATTTCGGAAGGGCGGTTTTCACTTCAAAACGCGATCCGCGTGAGATCGCGTCCGGAGGCGCGGCGAGCCGCCTTTTCTCAGGTCAGACGAGCCCCTCCGCGCCGCTTCCTCCCCTGTCGGCGGTGGCTGCCCGCGACGTACGGCAAACCCGGAACGACCCCTCAGTCGAACCGCTCGCGGTGGAGTCGGACGGGGTCGAGACCGCGTTCGAAGAGCCGCCGCGACACCTCCTCCACCATCGCGGGCCACCCGCAGACGTAGACCTCGAGGTCTCGAACGTGGGTGGCGAGCCTCTCGAGGTGGTCGGTTACCCTTCCGCGCGCGCCCTCCCACTCGTGGGGCGGCTGCGAGAGGGTCAGGACGAGGCGGAAGTTCCCGTGGTCCCGCTCGAGGGCGCGGAACTCCTCCTCCCAGAAGGCGTCGGCGGCGTGGCGGACTCCGAACAGGAGGGTGACCGGCCCCTTCTCCCCCCGACGCAGAAGGAGGTGGCGGATCATCCCGCGCAGCGGAGCGACCCCCGTCCCCGTTCCGACGAAGAGGCGGGAGAGGCCGCCGTCCTCCGAGAGGGCGAAGTCGCCGAGGGGCGCGCGGAGGTTCACCTCGGCCCCGACCGCGAGCCCTCGGAAGTAGGCGCCCGCGAGCCCGTGCGGGAGGATCTTCGCCGCGAAGAGGAGCCCCTCCTCCCCCGGCTCCGAGGCGATCGAGAACCCCCGCACCTCGACGTCCCCTCGCGAGTTGCGGATCCGGAAGTCGGCGTACTGGCCCGGGCGGTACTCGAGCCGGGAGGGCTCGAGCAGGCTCAGCCGGACCTCGCGCACGTCGCCCGTCAGATCGACAGCGCGGTCGACGCTTGCGCGCACCTCCCGGGCCTCGGGGACGTTCACGGCCCCGATCATCGGCTCGCAGGCCCCTCGGGTCGAAGGCCCGAGCGTCCGGAGGGATCCCTTGCGAGCGGCCCTTCGCGGGACTAGGAGGGGGCACCCTCCCTCAACCATCATGGTCGCCCTCGAAAAGGGAAAGCGCGCCCCCGACTTCACCCTCCCCTCCGACGACGGAAAGAAGACCCTCGCCCTGAAGGGTCTCCTCGACGGGAAAGGGGTGGTTCTCGCCTTCTTCAAGACGGAGTGCCCCACCTGCCAGCTAGAGTTCCCCTTCGTCGAGCGGATGGCGAAGGCGCTGGCGGGGACCGGGGTGCACGTGGTCGGCATCGGGCAGAACCCGGCGAAGGAGATCGGCTCCTTCCGGAAGGCCTTCGCGGTCACCTTCCCGGTCGCGACCGACCTCGAGCCCTACAAGGTCTCGGCGGCCTACGGGCTCACCGTCGTCCCGACCCTCTTCCTCCTCGATCCGAAGGGGACGATCCGCCGGACCGAGATCGGCTTCTCGAAGGAGAACCTCGAGGGCTTCCTCCGGGACGCGTGCGCGCTCGCCGGGACGACCTCCCCCGGGCTCTTCCGCCCGAGCGACGAGGTCCCGCCGATGCAGCCCGGCTGAGGGTCGAAGAACCGGGGCTAGTTAAGCCCCGATCCTCGTCCCGATCCCGTCTGTCAAGGAACACGGAGTCTCGCGAGGTTAGGGATCGCGCAGTCCTGCGAGTCCCTGGGTCAGGGCTTCGCTCTCGGTCCACGGATCTCGGCGGATGTCCCACTCGAGAGATGAGGATGCATGCCCGTCGTCTCCCCCTCCGCGAACCCCGACTGCGCGCACCGGTGCCTCGGCGTCACCTTCCCATGGGGACGAGGCGCACTTCCACCCGCATCTTCAGCACCTCTGCGATGCGGCGGAGCATCTTCAGGGAGTGCCCTTCGTAGTCGGCGTCCTCGAGCCGCGCGATGGCGGACTGAGAGGTTCCCACGAGATCGGCGAGTCGCTGCTGAGTGAGACCAGCGGCGGTCCGGAGGTCGTAGATCCGCTGAGCGATGTGAGCGTTCAGCACCTCCTCTTCGACCATCGCGCGGTGCCGGGCATCGTCGCCGACATCTCGCCGGATCATCTCGAGCGCATTCCTCGTCTTCCTCTTGGCCATCGTCCTACTCCTGGTGGATGTGCCGATCGGGGGACTGTCCGACCAGAACCTTCGCCTCGCGGGCTCGGTCGATGTCGGCGTCGGGGACGACGTCCTCCTTCGTGAGCGCGTGAGCGAGGACCGCCACGTTTCGTCCGTGGAAGAAGTAGAGGATCCGGTAGTTCACATTGCCCGTCCTCACCCGAAGTTCGTGGATGCCGTCTCGGAGAGAATCGGTCATCGGTCTGCGGAGTTCGTAGCCCATCGCCTCCAGGAGCTGGATGCGCACCACGCACTTCGCATGGGCCCGACGGTCGCGGCGGAGCAGGTCGCGAAGCCACTCCCGGACGGGCACGCGACCGCGCGCGTCCTTGAAGAAGCGGACCTCCGTTCTCGGCATCCCATGCTCCGGGGAAGGTATATCAGAATTGAGATATCGTCAAGTCGTCCCTTCCTCCTGAACCTACCCGGCCGCCCGCTCCCGTCTTGCGGAGCTCTTCCACGCGAGCGGCGGCCGACGACGAATCGGGAGACGCGTGGAGGCGCGACGTCGACGCCGACCGGCCGCTCGCGGTCCGCCCCCGGGCCGGCCGGGGAGGGCGCGGCGACATGGACGAGGGCGGAAGGCGAGGTTCGCGGCCGCCTAACCCGCCTACCCGGGCTTGCGCGATCTCTCCAGCACTTCTCGGATTCGGAGCGCCTCCTTGCGGGCACCCTCGCGAACGCGGAGGACTCCGATCAATACGTAGATCGCTAGGAGCCCGAGCACCGTAACGGACGCCGGCATCTTCTTGAACGACATGATCACCCAGCCGACGATCGCTAGAGAGGAGACCACTTCCAACGCGATGGTCCGGATCACTTCCCGGGGGCTCGGCTTCGCCTTCAAGACCCTTCCTCGCGCCGTTCGGCTACACGCGCCGTGCTCCGGGGATGCTACTCCCGGCCTCCACCAGCGAGAAGGACGCCCGGTCCCCGGCTGGCGTCTCGACGGACCTCGCCGAAGGGCACGCCTACCAGGTCCCCGGCACGCGAACGAGATCCGCCAAACTCCCTCCTCCCGCCGGGTCACTGGCGAGTTGGTGACCGGGCGCGAGCGCGCGTCGCGGGTCTCGGCTCCCAGGAGGAACGCGCTCGAACGCGCGGCAGCGCGCGCAGCGGGGGCCGGCTAGTTCAGCCCCGCTACTGGAGCGTCACGATCAGGCCGTTCGTGAGGGTGCAGCCCGGCGCCGCGCCCGGATCGATCACTCCGACCTGGAGGTAGGAGACGAGGCCGGAGAGGCCCGGGTCGTTCGGGATCGCGAGCTCGAGCTCCGCTGCGCCGCCGCCCGGCACGCCGAAGATCCCCTGCAGCGGAAGGGAAATGGTGATCATCGGGAACGGGTAGAGGGTCCCGCAGGGGAGCGGGAGGTTCAGGAGGGAGAGTCCGAACGCGAGGATCCCGCCCCCTCCGCCGACGCCGTCCGAGACGGCGAGGACCACGGTCCCGCCCGGAGCGGCGGTGCCACCGCCGGAGAGGCGCGGGACGAAGCCCCCGGTCCCGGCGCTTCCCGCCCCCGACTCGACGAAGGGGCCGACGTCGCTCACGTGGGATTCCATCGTGACGGGCGCCGACATCCCCGAGGTGAGCCAGAGGTTGTAGAGGTCGTTCCCCCAGTTGTCGGTCGAGTTCTCCGTCTGGAGGAACTCCACGTACTCCTTCGAGGCGGTCTGGTAGTAGAGGTTCGCCTCGACCCGGGTCACGTTCCCGGGGAGGGTGAAGACCGTGTCGTCCCAGAACTGCCCGTCGCGGTAGGTCGCGGCGACCGGGCTCCCCTCGAAGAGGGCGAAGTTCGAGTTCGTGAACCCCTTCGGCGGGACGCGGTTGTCCTTCGAGATGCAGTCGTTCAGGACGAAATGGAAGCTCGGGGTGCACCCGCCGGGGCCCGAGGTCGACCTGATCGAGGGTGGCCTGATC
>CBRGOK010000320.1:0-5163 GCA_967798035.1 uncultured bacterium | reverse complement strand
AGAACAGGGACGGTCCCAGCTGGTGGAGGACGAGTCCCGCGAGCAGCGCGGGGAGGTGGAAGCCCCGTAGCGCGGCGTCGCCGAAGAGGAAGGAGCCGATCACCTGGACCGGATAGAGCGGTCCCTTCCCGAGGAAGAGCGTGAAGACGGCCATCACGACGACGGCCATGACCAGGCCCGCGGCCTGTCCCGCCCAAGCGCCGGCGAGGAGATCGAGTCGGAGCGAGGTCCGGGACGGCGCGCGGCCGCCCTCGGACCTCGGGAATCCGGTCGTCAGGACATGAGTCATCGCAGAGGTTTCCTTTCCGGGGTCTAGAGCGACTTGAGGTACTGGACGAGGTCGGCCTTCTCCTGCGAGGTCAGGCCGAGCGTGAAGAACCCGTCGTAGTGGTCGACCACGTCGGCCAGAGTCGCGAACCGGCCGTCGTGGTAGTAGCCGCCCTGCGCGTGCGCCCAGAGTCCCTTGAGGGGGGCGGTGCGGTAGGCGCGCTTCTCGGGTCCGCGCCTCGCCTGGAAGTCGTCGATGCCGATCTCCTTCGCGGTGTGCATGTTCCAGCCCGGTTCGGTGAAGAGGGGCGGCACGTGGCAGCGGGAGCACTGCGCCCTGCCGGAGAAGACGGCGGCGCCCGCCGAGGCCGCGGCCGGGTCGAAGGATCCCGCGGGCGGCTCGGGGGCGGGGATCGAGAGCTGATAGAAGTGGAGGGCGGCGAGCTTCGGCGTGATCAGGTCCGGATCGTTGCGGACCTCGCCGAACCCGTTCCGGGCCGCGATCGGGAACCGGGAGCGCCGGTTGAGGCGCGGGTCGAGGAAGGTCCCCTTCCCGTGCATCTCGAGGTTCGCGACGAACGCGTTCCAGTAGGGGACCGAGCCCCAGCCCGTCGAGGTGTGGAGGTTCACCCCGGCGAGTCCGAACGCCGGCGGGATCAGCGTCGCGGCGGAAAGCCCGTCCCGCCGGAAGGCCTTCCCGTCGAGCAGGAGCTGGGCGTCGAACTTCCCCGGGCCCCAGGAGTTCAGCACGGCCCGCACCGTCGCGTCGTCCTCCCGGAGGAGGTCGGTGACCGGCTGGAGGTTCGGGGCGAGCGCGACGATGGCGCCGACGTTCAGGTCGCGGTTCGCCCATCCGTCGAGCCGGTGGCCGATCCCCGGCGCGAAGGAGTCGTCGACGGTCGAGTGGCAGAGGGAGCACTGGATCCCGAGGGAGGCGATCTGGTTCCCGGGTTTCGGGAAGAACCCGGTGACGCCGACGACGGAGTCGAGCTGGAGCAGCACGAGCGTGTTCGCCGGATCGTCCAGGTCGAGGGTCCCGGCCTGGAGGGCGTCGAGGACGTCCGGGGGGAGCGCGTCGACATCGACCTTGAGGCCGACCGCGAGCGCGGTGTTCGGGCTCACTCCCGGTCCGACCCCGCCGTTCGAGGCGCCCGCGATGGCCGCGTGGAGCTGGAGGGCGTCCCCCCAGAAATCCTCGTCCCCGAAGGTGTCGAACCGGAAGGTCTGCCGCCCTTCCGCGAGCATCTGGTCGGCGTTCGCGGCGATCTGCGTGTCGAAGGCGACAGGGGCAGGAGGCGCGGAAGGACCCTTCCCACGCGCCTGAACCGAGGACTGCCATGTCGCGACTCCTCCGGCGAGCAGGGCGAGGAGGAGGAACGATCGCGAAGTTCGGGGGTGCAACATCGGGTCGGTTTCCTTGGCCTGGGGGCCGGCATCGGGATAGGTGAGACTTTAGATGCTTCAGACAATCATTTGTGACATAAGCGGCCGACCACCGTCCGCGGATAGATCACAACTGCTTTATTTATAAATATTAAGAATGATCCTATGAGGAGCCGGCCGCGCCCCTCGGGACTCCCCTCCCGACGCCGCCGTCCCCCGGCCGGCGGAAGCGAGCGCTACTGCGCGGACTCGGGCCGGATGTACTCGCCGCCGTTGCGCGCCGCGAGCTCGCGCAGGTGCTTCTGGAAGGCCTCGTGCCGGACGCCGAGGTCGACGACGTTGATCGTGAGGCCGGAGCCCTCGTTCATCTTCGTCACGACGCGCGTGATGTCGCCCGGGTCGGTCACGGCGCCGGCCGTCGGGACCCCGTCGCTCAGGAGGAAGACGGTGTCCGCCTTCGTGGCGAAGCGGCCGCCGGCGTCGAGACCGGCACAGCGGAGCCCCCGGAGGATCCCCGAGAAGAGGTCGGTCGCGCCGCTGACGGGGACATTCTCGACGAACGCCGCCGCCCGGCGCTTGTTCTCGACCGTCGCCGGCACGAGCTCGTCGAAGGCGGCGACCGAGCCCACGGCGAAGACGATGACGTTGAAGCGGTGCGCCTCGTCGAGAGTGCGGAGGTAGCCGAAGAACTCCTGGCGCGCGACGCCGATCCGGGAGCGCGGGTCGCGCTTCCCCTCCCCCTCGTCGTGCTCGACGGTCCCCGTCGCCCGGCGCATGCTCCCGGAGAAGTCCATCACGAAGACGACGCGGTCGGACGGCACCTCCCGCCCGAAGTAGGTCGCGGCGGTCCGGTGGTGGGGGACCGAGACGACCGTCGGAGCCGGGAGGCTCGCCACCTCCCCGGGCTTGCGCGCGTCGAGCCACTCGCGCCAGCGGCGCGCGGGCCACGGCGGGGAGCCGAGACCGGTGAGGCGGTAGAGGAGGTTCTCGACGGCGAGGCGGAACCGGGCCCGCGCCTCCTCCGTCCCCGCGCGCTTCTCCTCCTGCTCGAGGGCCCGCACGAGGAAGGGGATGAGAAAGGGACGGGGGAAGTCGCGGAGGAACTCCGCGAGGAGGAGGCGGACGTGGGAGTCGGGATCGGAGAGCCTCGAGCCGAGGAGCTCGAGGGCCCGGCGCTCCTCCTTCTCCGCGAGGGTCGCCTGCAGGCGCGGGAAGGCGGCCCGGACCGCGCGGACCGCACGCAATCTGACCCCGGCGTCGCCGTCGAAGAGGCGCTGGAGGAACCGGAGGAGGTCGGCGCGCTCGAGCGCGGGGCCGAGCCCCTCGGCCGCGAGGCCCCGGACGGTCGCGTCGGAGTGCTCGAGGGCCTCGAGGAGGGCCGCGTAGACGGCCGGGCGGGGACGGCGTGCCATGGCCGCCCCCAGGCACTCGACGAGGACCCGTCGCTCGGGGAGAGGGAGGGAGGGATCGGCGAGGAGACCGAGCGTCCAGTCCTGGATCGCCTCCTTCCCCTGGAACGAGCAGAGGTCGTCGATCGCCCGCCGCCGCACGACCCAGGGCTGGCAGGCCGCGAACTTGGCGAGCTCCTCCTCGGGATCCTCGGCGAGCCGGACGACCGCCGCCTCGAGCAGTACGGCCGCCTTCGCGGGAGTGGGCTCCAGGCGCAGCTTCTCCCGCGCACGCTCGTAGGCGGGGAAGGCCGGAGGCGGCTCGAGGCTCGGGATGAGCCGGCCGATCACGGAGGCGTCGACCGAGCCCGTCCGGTACTTGGCGAGGAAGCGGCGCAGGTCCTCGGTGTCGTCGCCGGGCGACCCGAGGGAGATCGCGGTGAGGACGACGCAGAGCACCGACCCCCGGGGTGCGCTCATCGCCAGGAGAATAGGCCCCGGGTGGGGTCCGGTCTCCCTCCCTTCACCGGAGGGCGACGAAGTCCTCGCCGGGATGGTCGAGGGAGAGGATCAGGAGGAGGTAGTCCCGGAGGTGGCGCGTGAGGAGGAAGTTCTGCCGGACATGCTCCCGGCCGTTGGCCCCGAGCCGGGCGGCGAACTCGGGCTCGGAGAGGAGGCGCCTCATCCAGTAGGCCGCCCCCTCGACCGAGTGGACGAGGATCCCCGAGTGCTTGTGGGCGATCAGGAGGGGGATGCCGCCGACCGCGCCCGCGATGACCGGCTTCCCCTTCCAGAGGGCCTCGGCGACCGTGAGACCGAACCCTTCCCGCAGGGACTTCTGGAGGACGACCGTCGAGGCCCGCTGGATGGCGTTGATCTCGAGGTGGCTCGTCGGAGGGAGCTCGTGGACGAGGATGTCCGGCTCGCCGCTGGCGCGGTCCCGCACCTCGGCGAGGACCTGGGCCCCCTCCGGGTCGTCGTCGGCCGAGCCCCCGACCAGGAGGAGCCGCGCGTCGACGTAGGGCTTCGCCCGCTGGAACGCCTCGATCACGCCGAGGGGATCCTTCAGGCGATCGAAGCGCGAGACCTGCGTGACGAGGGGCTTGTCCGTCGGGATGCCGAGGCGCGCGAGGACGCCGCGGATCTCCTCCGGGGCGAGCTCCCGGTTCTTCTCGCTCAGCGGATCGATGGACGGGGCGATGAGCACCTGACGGATCGGGAGCTCCTGGGCGAAGCCGGGGGCCGAGACGATGCAGGCGTCGTAGCGCTCGACGTACGGCCGGAGGAAGGCCCAGGCCCGCTCGTCCGGCCGGGAGAGGTCGATGTGGCAGCGCCAGACCCAGCGGTTGCGGCCGCGCTTCTCCACCAGGGCGGCGGGCTGCGGATCGTGGATGAAGACGACCTCCGCGTCGAGCGCGAGGCGCGAGAGGTTCTCCGCCGTCGTCTCGCCGTACACCTGGAAGTCCCGGGCCGTGAACTCCGCCGGCTGGCCGTGGAGGGCGTTATGGAACTTCTTCGTGACGGCGTAGAAGTCCTCGCCGCCGCGGATCACCTCCCAGCGGGCGTCGAGGCCGAGCTCGCGGAAGAGGGGGACCATGCGGTGCAGGATCTCGGCGACCCCTCCCCCCACCGCCGTCGAGTTGACGTGGAGCACCGAGCGTCCCCGGACGCGCTCCGCGACGAGGGAGAGCTCCTCGAGGGTGTCCGCCCCGACGATCGGGGCGTACTCCTCAAGCCGGGGCATGGCCGAGCTCCTTGAGGCGGCTCCTCACCATCGCGAGGAGACGCGCGCGCAGGCCCTGCAGCGTGTGGGCGTAGGGGTCGAGGCGGCCCACCCGCCGGGCGAGCTCGGCCTCCCCCAGCTCCCGTTCGAACCAGACCGCGAAGTCGTTGGCCTCGCCGCTCGGGAGGCGGAGGCGGGCCTCGAAGACGTGGAGGTAGAGGCTCGAGAGGCCCACCCTGCGCAGGCAATCGCCGAACTCGGAGAGATCGTGGGCCACCTCGCGGGTCGGCACGGAGAAGCGGACGGCCCGCATGAAGTGGAACTCCTTCCCAGGGGGGGCGGGGCGCCCCTCCCCGTTCCGGAGGACGTGGTCCTCGAGGACCCCGAGGAGGGCGGCCCGCA
>CBRGOK010000319.1:0-5170 GCA_967798035.1 uncultured bacterium | reverse complement strand
CGGGCGGTACGAAGGAGGCTCGTCATGACCGACCGTCGTCTGCCCGTCCGGCCGGGCCTGGAGCAGATCAAGCACCAGGCGAAGGATCTGCTCCTCGCGATCCGCACGGGGGACCCGGCCGCGATCGCGGACCTCGAGCGGTTCCACCTGCAGAGGGTTGCGCCCTTCACGGAACTCCTTCTCGACCACGGCGCCGACCCGAACGCGCGCGCCTCGCTCCGGAAGAAACTCCACCCCGGCTACGGGGAGGACAGGCTGCACGAGTACCGGGACGTCACGCCGCTCACTTGGGGGGAGAGGTTCCACGGCCAGATCTTCGTGAGCTGCCCCGCGATGCGCCTGCTCGGAGGGCGCGGCCGGCGCTCGTCGCTCCGGAGCGCCGGCCGTGATTCCGCCGGACCCGGCGGGGGGCTGCTTCTAGCCGGACGGTGGGAGTAGAGGGGGTCCGCTCGTCCGTTCCAGGTTCAGAGCGAGAACAGGACCTGGTTGGTCACGTAGATCGTGCAGGGGACGAAGGGCGAGGCGGGACGCACCATCAGCTCCTGGATCCAGAGACTCATGCCGTACAAGGACGGGTCGTAGGGCGGGATCGGGAGGGACTCGGAGGGGCTGACGATGGCGATGGGGATGCAGCTGTAGATCGTCGCGGGCCCGGGGAAGCAGCACCCCCCTGCGGTGCCGAACCCGGTGGCAGCGGGAAGGAGGAAGAGCGGCACCGGCGCGGGAGCGGCGGGCCAGAAGAGGAAGACGCCGTTCACCGTGCCGAATCCGGCCGGGCTGGGTCCGATCACCAGCCCGGAAACTGTGGCCGAGACGACGAGGCTGATCGGGGGCGTGGCGCACCCGATGTTCTCGGGCCCGACCGCCGTGGGGATCTGCCCGGCGGCCGGTCTTGCGCCGATCGCGAAAATCAGCGCGAGCGGGATCGGGAGGACGGACGGCCTCAAGTCTGTCTTGCGCATGGTTCACCTCACTTTCCCGACAGGACCGACTCCGGGCCCGCGCGATTACTCTCCGAAGCGTCCATCGAGGGAACGGCGCCGTCGTCCCGGCCCGAGCGGGTCGGGATGACGCCACGGCCGACCTACGAGCGCGGCGCCCCCCCGCAACCGGGGGGAATGCGCCGCCGGACCGAGGTGGCGGTCGCAGCCGGCGGGGAGTCGGTCCTCGGGCGGCGCGAGGATCTCGTTCCTCGGAGCGAGCGCGATTCGACCCACGTGGGTCGCTCCTCCGCGCGACGCGGGGGTACCGGACCGCCGACGCGCTTGACGAGATCCTCCCCCGCGAAGAAGATCCCGTCGACCAGTACGGGTTCGGATCCGGCTCTCGGAGCGCCGCTCGTCACGAGCGGAGAAGCAGGTAGGGATGCGATCAGCGTTGGGGATCGCGGAAGCGGCGTGCGCCGCGCTGCTCGTCCTTGCAGCAGGGAAGGCGCCCGCCCAGGTCCCGGACGGATGGTACGTCGTCTCCTCCTTCAGAACGGGGAGCCCTTACTACCTCGGCTACGGCGCGGCGCCGAACTTCATCGCCCCCGGAGGTCTGTACTTCGTCCATCCGAGGACCCCCGGCCCCGCGATCCCTGTCACGGGGCTCGGCTCCGACCTCACCGGGCCGGCGATCGGGGGGGCGATGACCGGGGCGAGCTGCGTGCTGCGTCGCCCCTTCGACGGAGCGCTCGTCATCGGCGAGATCGCGCCCGCTCCCGCATCGATCGACCTTCACATCCTCACGCTCAACGGGGCGTCGCTCGCCAGCGACGTCGTCTACAACCTCGGGAGTGCGTCCGGCTCGCAGTTCGGGCAGGTCGCGCAGTGCGCGCTCCTCCCGAATGGGGACATCCTCGTCGCGGTCTCCGGCGTCGGAACCGGGCCGCTCGCGAATCAGAGCCTGGGTCTGGTCCGACCCTCGCTCGGCCCTCCGGGTGCCCCGGGGACTGTCGTCCCCGTGCCGATGACTCCCGCACCCCCGTTCGGGTTCGCGAACGCGGTCGCGACGGATGCCGGGGGAACGACGGCCTATGTCGGGATGTTTGGAGCCATGCTCATCTCGCAGATCTGGAGCGTCTCCCTCCCGAATGGAGGCGCCGCAGCCTTGGTCGCCGAGATCCCTGCCGGGATCTCGAGCCTCGCACGGGCGAGTGCCGGCACCCTGGTCGCCGCCTGTCTGGGCGGACCGCCGAACGTCTTCTCGATCGATCCGTCCAGCCCCTACCCCGGCAACGTGACACCCGTCCCGACCTCGATCGGGGAGATCAACGCGATCGCGGTCGAAGCCGTGACCGGAAACTTCGCCGCCGTCGTGACGAGCACGAGCAGTCCACCGCCGAAGGCCTACTGGATGACCGCCGGCGGGGCGGCAAACCTGCTCTCCTCGGGCCTCGCACCGTTCGGCTACTGGGGAGTTCCCTCCGGCATCGCCGTCAACCCCGACCCTGAAGCCTATGGCACCGCCACGCCTGGGACCAACGCGTACACATGGAGTCTGACTCCGGGCGCGGGAGGTCTGCCCACGGTCGGGAACGCCTCCTTCGCTTTGACCCTTCTCTCCTCTCCGGCGTGCGCCCCCGGAGTTTTCGCGCTGAGCCTGGGCAAACTCGTGCCGCCGGTTCCCACCGCCGGGCTCTTCCTCAATATCGACCCCGGTCTCCTCGTCGGCGTCCTACCGCTCGCCATGCCCTGCGCGACGACGGCGACGATCCCTCTCGGGATCCCTCTCGATCCGGCATTGAGCGGCGCGAAGGTCTTTGTCCAAACCTTCCACTTCGACGCCGGAGCCCCCGCAGGAATCGCGGCGTCCGAGGGCGTCGAGGTGACCGTTCTTTAGGTGACCGGTGGAGGCATGCGAACATCCCGTACGCCAGCCACGATGGTCCACCGGGGTCCACCGGCGCGGGAGAGACAACTGCATCCGGACTCGGGCAAAAGACGAGGAGAGCCTTGAGATGAAGAGCGCCCTCTGGACCTGCGGGCTTGTCATCGCGTTCGTCTGGGCTGGCGGTTCCGCCCTCGCAGGGGGCGACGACGGCTTGTGCCGATTCGTGTACCACGGGGAAGAGGTTCCGCTGCAGCTCGACGGACGGCGGCTCGCGCTGCGATCCGCGAGCCCGCTCGGTTCGGCCGAGTGCCTCGGCATCACCACGGCCCCGGGCGTGCAGGCGGCATCGATCGAATCGACCGCTCTGGACCGCTGGTATTTCCTCTCCCTCCGCTCTCCGCTCGCCGACGCTGTGGACGCGCGCGATCGAATTGGGGCCCTCCTCGCCTTGCCGAGCGTCGAGTTCGCGGCGCCGGTCTTCGTCGGTTCGGACGGCGGCTGGGTGACGGTCACCCCATCCGTGCTCGCACGCCTCCGGCCGGATCTTCCGGTGGAGGGTCGGGCGGTGCTCGCGCAGATCGCGTCGGAGGTGGACCTTCTCGAGGAGGACTTCGGCGGCATGGCGAGGGCGTTCCGGCTGGCGAGTCGGGCGCGGAGCGGGTTCGAGGTCCTCGCGGCCGCGAACCGGATCGCGGGCGACCCCCGCGTCGAGTGGGCCGAGCCCGACTGGCTGATGTCCGTGACGCCGTCCCTGATCCCGAACGACCCGGGCTTCCCCTACCTCTGGGGTCATCTCAACTCCGGGCAATTCCTCGGGACGCCCGGCATGGACATGGACTCGGACCTCGCTTGGGACATCACGACCGGGAGCGCCTCGGTCCGGGTGCTCATCATGGACTCCGGAATCGACCCGGCCCACCCCGATCTCAATCAGGTCCCCGGGGCGGACTTCACAGGGCAGGGCACCGGCGGCGCGCCAGGCAACGTCTGCGACTGGCACGGGACCACCGTGGCCGGCTGCGTTTCTGCGACCATCGACAACGGGGTCGGGACCGTCGGGATCGCGCCCGGCTGTCCGGCGCTGTCGGCGAGGGTGTTCGTCTCGAACCTGACCTGCGATCTCTCCGGAATGGTCCAGGTGAGCTGGATTGTGAACGCTCTCGCTTTCGGACTGGCCCAAGGGGCGCGGGTCTCCAACGCGAGCTTCGGGCTCGGCGGCGTCTCCTCCGCGATCGAGGCGCAGTACGAGTCCACCTACAACGGCGGCATGGTCCACTTTGCGGCGGTGGGGAATGGAGGGGTCGGATTCATCTTCTATCCTGCCTCCATACCCGTCGTGAACGCGGTCTCGGGCCTCGCCCCGACGGGGACGCTCGCTTCCTTCAGTCAGTGGGGGCCGGGGACCGACTTCTGCGCGCCCGCGGTCTTCGTCTACACGACCGACCTGACCGGTCCGGGCGGCTTGAGCGCCGGAGACTACGCCTTTCCGTACGGGACTTCCTTCGCTACCCCGTATGCGGCAGGGGTCGCAGCGCTCGTTTTTTCGCAGAACCCGACCATGACCTCGAGGCAGGCCGAGCTCGCGATGCGCGCTGGCCGGGACCTCGGGATCCCCGGTTACGACACGACGTACGGTTGGTGCTTCGTCAACGCTCATTCGGCGCTACGTTCGCGACCGTATGGAGCCGGGTCGCTCGGGTCGGGGGGGATCGTCCCCGAGCTGTTCGTGTCGGGACTTCTCGACCTCGGGAGCCCAGTCTCCATCCGCATCGAGAAGGGGCTCGGAGGCGCGGCAGGCCTCCTCGTACTCGGCGTTGCGGAGGCCTCGATCCCGATCGCCGGGGGGACGCTCCTCGTCCAGCCTCCGTTCATCGCGATCCCCGTCGGACTCGGTGGAAGTCCGGGGATTGCCGGGGTGGGATCGATCGGAGTCGGCTTTGTGATCCCGAATGACCCCGCGCTGACGGGCCAGCACGTTTACCTCCAGGCAGGCTTGGCCGATCCGGCGGCCGTGTCCGGCAACGCGCTCACGAACGGTCTCGATCTCACCCTCGGATAGAGAGTTCCTCACGGGCCCCGCCCGGGGGGCGCGACCGGACCGGGAGTCGAACCCCCGCCGGTCGGCCTGACCGGGTACCCACGCGCATCAGGGGCGAGGCGCGGAATCGACGGGCAGGAAGGTCGATGTAACCTTTTCCCGGCTCGAGCGTCGTATATGTGCCGGGATCCGAGCTCCGCACGCCGGGCGGGGGGGGAGGACTCCCGGTGCAGGTGGCTGGTGCGCTCGGACGTGGTGCTCCGAGTACCCTGTGATCACCGGTTGACGACGGGAGGAAAGGGCCGATACTCCTCCTCG
>CBRGOK010000318.1:0-5176 GCA_967798035.1 uncultured bacterium | reverse complement strand
CGGCGGCGAGGGTCCCGAAGTCGTGGAAGGTCGCATCGAACTCCAGGCGGGGCCCGTTCCCCCCCTTCGAGCACGAGGGGGCCGCGAAGAGGAAGATGGCGGAGAGGATCGGGCCGGCAGGATGGGGGAGGCGCACGGGCGAGGGGCTCCGCGGTCGGGGGTCGAGCGATTATTAGCGGGGCGCGGTGGAAGGGTCACCGGGCGCGTTGAAATGCCTCCCCGCCCCGCTAGAGTGCGCCGCCTCTCGCCTCCCCCTTGAGCCCCCGCGAGAAGCTGGTCGCGCGGACCTGCCTCCTCTTCGCCTCCCTCGTCGCCGTCGGCTCGGTCGGCGCGCTCCTCGCGCCGCCGGCGGGCTCCGAGCGCCTGGAGAAGGAGAAGCGGGAGGCGGACCGGCGCGCCGTCGACGACCTGCGGATCGCGGCCCCCAGCCTCCCGCGGGTCCGCCCTCCCGAGGAGCCCTGGTTCCGGACGCCCCCGCCGGCGAAGCGGTGAACCATGGGCTCCCCCGCCCCCTCTTCCGCGAACGCCTGGGATCCCCTGCGGGCCCTCGCCCGGCTCGACCCGGAGGTCCACGAGGCCCTGACCGAGGAGTGGCGGCGCGAGGAGGAGGGGCTCGAGCTCATCGCCTCGGAGAACCACGTCGGCCCCGCCGTCCTCGCGGCGACCGGCTCGCTCCTCACGAACAAGTACGCGGAGGGGTACCCGGGCGCCCGCTACTACGGGGGATGCGGGCCCGCCGACCGCGTCGAGACCCTCGCCCGGGATCGCGCCCGGGCCCTCTTCGGCGGGGAGCACGTCAACGTCCAGCCCCACTCGGGGACCCAGGCGAACATGGGGGCGCTGATGGCGATCGCCGAGCCGGGGGAGACGATCCTCTCCCTCGACCTCGCCCACGGAGGCCACCTCTCCCACGGCCACCCGAAGAACTTCGCGGGGCGGACCTACAAGATCCTCCACTACGGCGTCTCCCGGGTGAGCGAGACGATCGACATGGCGGAGGTGCGGCGCCTCGCGCGCGAGGGGAAGCCCCGCGTGATCCTCGCGGGGGCGAGCGCCTATCCGCGCCGGCTCGATTTCGGCGCCTTCGCCGAGATCGCGAAGGAGACGGGGGCGCGCCTGATGGTCGACATGGCCCACATCGCGGGGCTCGTGGCGGCCGGCGTGCACGAGAGCCCCGTCCCCGTCTCCGACGTCGTCACCTTCACGACGCACAAGACCCTGCGCGGCCCGCGGGGGGGCGCCGTCCTGTGCCGGGCCGACATCGGCAAGAAGCTCGACTCGGCGGTCTTCCCCGGCATCCAGGGGGGGCCGCTGATGCACGTGATCGCGGCGAAGGCGGTCGCGTTCCTCGAGGCGGCCGGGGAGCCCTTCCGCCGCTACCAGGCCGCCGTCGTGCGCAACGCCGCGGTCCTGGCGGCGGCGCTCGCGGAGCGCGGCCACCGGATCGTCTCGGGGGGGACCGACACCCACCTCTTCCTCCTCGACCTGCGCCCCGCCGGGATGAGCGGCCGGGAGGCGGAGGACGCGCTCGGCGCGATCGGGATCACGGTCAACAAGAACCTGATCCCGTTCGACGAGCGCTCGCCGCGGGAGACGAGCGGCCTGCGGCTCGGCAGCCCCGCGCTGACGACCCGGGGGATGGGGGAGGGGGAGATGGCCGAGATCGCCGGGCTCATCGACGGACGCCTCCGCGCCCGCGACGACGAGGCGGTCCGCCGGGACCTCGGCGAGAAGGTCCGGGACCTGTGCCGCCGGTTCCCGATCTACGCCGGCTACGGCGCCGCCCTCGGCCGGGCGGGGAAGGACGCCTCCTAGTCCGGCGCCGGCCCCTTGCGGTATCCGAGGGAGCGGAGGATCCCAAAAACCTCCGTCCAGGTCGGGAAGGGGCGGTTCTTCATCCGGCGGTACTCGTCGATCGCCCGGATGAACTCGAGGGTCTCCTCGGACTGGACCTCCGCCTCGGCCTCGGTCGTCTCCGAGTCCTGATCGAGGAGGAGCGTCGACTCCGGGTTCGGAGTCTCGGCTTCCTTCTTCATCCGCTTGCGGGGACGTCCCATCGTCGTTTCCCTCGTGTTCGAAGGCCCGGCCTCGCCCCGGCGGATCGCTCCGCGGAGCCCTCCCCTTCCCGAGAGGACCGGCGCCCCTATTCCCTCGCGCGACCGCACCGTCGGAGGAATTCGACCACCCTCCGCTCGTCCGGCGCGGGGATCTGCCCCGCCTCCGTCACGATCCCGGTCACCAGTCGCGCGGGCGTTACATCGAACGCCGGATTGAAAACCTTTACCCCCTCGGGCGCGACCCTCCTCCCGCCGAGGGAGAGGACCTCCTCCTCGCCCCGCTCCTCGACAGGGATCGCGGAGCCGGCGGCGATCTGCGGGTCGATCGTCTCGATCGGGGCGGCGACGTAGAAGGGGACGCCGTGCTCGCGCGCGAGGAGCGCGAGCGGGTAGGTGCCGACCTTGTTCGCGACGTCGCCGTTGCGCGCGATCCGGTCGGCCCCGACAAGGACGACCCCGATCCTCCCGGACCGGAGCAGGCTCCCGGCCGCGGAGTCGGGGAGGAGGGTCACCTCCACGCCGGCGGCCCGCAGCTCGAGCGCCGTGAGGCGGGAGCCCTGGAGGAGGGGGCGCGTCTCCCCGGCGAAGACCCGCAGGCGCATCCCTCGCTCGAGGGCCCGCAGGACGATCCCGAGGGCCGTCGCGATCCCGGTCGTCGCGAGCGCGCCGGTGTTGCAGTGGGTGAGGACCCCCTGTCCGTCCCTCAGGAGCGAGGACCCCTCCTCCGCGATCCGCCGGCAGGCCTCCCGGTCCTCCTCGAGGGTCGCACGAGCCTCCGCGAGGGCGGCGAGCCGAAGAGCGTCGGGAGCGGCGCCGGCCGCCGCCTCGCGCTCCACCCGGGCGAGCGTTCGGTCGACGCCCCGGACCAGGGAGACCGCCGTCGGCCGGGCGCTCCGGAGGAACGAGGCGGTGCGCCGCCCGAGGGCGAGGAGCGCGGAGGCGTCGGGGACGTCCTCTTCCTGGAGACCGAGGACCAGCCCGAAGGCGCCGGCCACGCCGATCGCGGGCGCGCCCCGGATCGCGAGACGCCGGATCGCGTCCGCCATCCCCGCGGCGGTCCGGATCTCGAGGAGGGCGATCTCCCCCGGGAGAAGAGTCTGGTCGAGGAGCCGCACCCGGCCGGGAATGTCCCCCTCCCAGGCGAGCAAGGGAGGGTCAGCGCCCGCGGCCGCGCTTCTCCCGGACGGCCCGATCCTTCTCGAGGACGGCGGCGGCCATCCTCGAGCGCTCCTCCGTCAGGCGCCGGGCGAGGTCCTCGTCCGCGAGGGCGAGCATCCGCGCGGCGAGCAAGCCGGCGTTCTTCGGACCTCCGCCGCCGACGCCGACCGTCGCGACGGGAACTCCGCCCGGCATCTGGACGGTGGAGAGGAGGGCGTCGAGGCCGCCGAGCGGGGGTCCCTCGACGGGGATCCCGATCACGGGAAGGACCGTCCGCGCCGCGACCGTCCCCGCGAGGTGGGCGGCGCCCCCCGCCGCGCAGAGGAAGACGCGCGTCCCCCGGGAGGGGGCCTGGGCGACGAACTCCTCCAGAGCCTCGGGAGAACGGTGGGCCGAGAGGATGCGGACCTCGTAGGCGATCCCGAGCGAGTCCAGGGCCTCGAAGCACCCCTGGAGCTTCGGCAGATCGGAGTCCGAGCCGAGGAGGACGGCGACGGTGGGGGAGGGGGGTCCGCTCACGGGCGCGATCCGGTCAGCCGCTCGCAGATCTCGGCGTAGATGGAGGCCGTCCGGGCGACCACCTCCGGCGGCAGCGGCGGGGGGGGCGAGCGGCGGTCCCAGCCCGTGCGCAGGAGGTAGTCGCGGACGACCTGCTTGTCGAAGGAAGGCTGCGGCTTCCCGGGGGTGTAGCCCGCCGCCGGCCAGAACCTCGAGGAATCGGGCGTCAGGCACTCGTCGACGAGGAGGAGCTCCCCCCCGGCGACGCCGAACTCGAACTTCGTGTCCGCCAGCAGGATCCCCCGCTCCCGCGCGTGGACCGACGCGCTCTGGTAGACGGCGAGCGCGGCCTCTCTCGCGCGGCGCGCGAGGGGCGAGCCGATCGCCCGCGCGACCTCCTCGAAGGTAACCGGGACGTCCTTCGTCGACTTCGTCGTCGGCGTCAGGATGGGGGCGGGGAGCGCGCTCGCCTCGCCGAGCCCGGGGGGGAGGCGCACGCCGCAGATCTCCCCCGTCTCCCGGTAGGAGGCGAGGCCCGAGCCGGTGAGGTAGCCCCGGACGACGAACTCGAAGGGGAGGACCTCCGCCTTGCGGACGACCATCGTGCGCCCGCGCAGGCGCTCGCGAGCCGCGGGGGGGAGGCCGGGGACCGAATCGACGTCGGTCCCGAGGAGGTGGTTCGGGACCACCTCGGCCGTGCGGGCGAACCAGAAGGCCGAGAGGCGCGTCAGGATCTTCCCCTTGCCCGGGATCCCCTCGCGCAGGACGTGGTCGAACGCGGAGAGCCGGTCCGTCGCGACGAGGAGGAGCGTCCCGTCGACCTCGTAGAGGTCCCGGACCTTTCCCGCCCTCGCTCGAGGCAACCCCTCGACGCCGCCGCCGAGGTAGATCTCGTCCATGCGGCGGGACAGTAGCGGCGGGGAGGAGACGGGGCAACGCGCGGCGCGCCGGTCCCCGCGCTTGATCGAGGACGCGCGCCCGCCGTAAATGAGCGCGATGGATCGGGCCTGGGCGCTCCCTTTCCGGCTTCCCCTCTGGCTCCTGGCGGCCGCCTGCGCTTCCCCCGCCTCTCCCCGCGCGCCGGCGGCGGGGGAGGAGGGGACGCGGGCGCGCGCCGAGCGCCTCGAGGTGGAACAGGACGCCCTCTTCTCCTCGGGACTCGCCCCGCTCGAGGTGGTCGAGCGCTACCCGGTGCCGCAGCGCGGGGACGCCGCGGGTGCTTACCTCCGGGGACGCGCGCTCGCCCGGGCGGGCCGGCTCGAGGAGGCGGCGTTCGAGTTCGAGGCCTCGATCGCGGCCGACCCGCGGTTCCCGCATCCCCATCTCGGGCTCGGCTCGATCGACCTCGAGCAGGGCCGGCTGGCGGCCGCGATCGCCCGGCTGCGGACGGCGCTCTCCCTCGATCCCGGCTTCCTCGAGGCGAGGTACCTCCTCGTGCGGGCCCTCGAGACCGCGGGGGATAG
>CBRGOK010000317.1:0-5200 GCA_967798035.1 uncultured bacterium | reverse complement strand
AGCCGGGGGTGGGATCGGCGTGGCGGGCGCAGGAGCGCCAGGGGCAGCGCTCGGGATCGAAGGCGATCTTTCCCGCCGGACGGACCATGGGGTCTTCCGGAAGGAAAGACGCGGGCGGTTACATCGAGAGGCCCGAGCGCGGGAGATTCCGCAGGGGGAGGGGGGCCCCATCAACACGCGTCCGGGGCAGATTCAGGGAATGACGACCTGGAGCGCCTCCGACATCACCGCCGGAAGCGCGAACGGACCCGGATCGACGGCCAGCCACTGGTAGAAGACGGCGAGCCCCGAAAGCGAGGGATGCGGCGGCGCGGGGACGAGCCGGCTCGCCGCTCCCGCGCCGGGGCCCGATCCGCTCGCGATCGCCGGGAGGAGGATGTCCCCCGAGACGAGGAGCGAGCAGGAGGGGAGGCCGAGGAAACCGAGGTTCAGCGGGAGGGGGATTCCCGCCCACGAGGTCGAGGAGAGCCCGAAGATCAGGACGGCCACCGTCCCGCCGAGCATCTTCGAGCCGTAGACGCGGAAGTTCGGCTGCCCGACGGCGGGGGGCCCGCCCGCAGTGGTGATCCGCGGCGTGAACCCGCCCGAGCCCGGGCATCCCGCGCCGAAGGTAGAGGAACCGGCGGGAATGCCCGTGTACGAGAAGACCCTCGCCTCCCCCGTCATGCTCACGACGCCGGGATCCCCGACCATCAGGTCGTGGAAGCCGTCGCCGTTCGCGTCCCCTGCCCCGGCGACCGAGATCCCGAAGGAGGTGACGATCGACGTGCCGGTGACGGCGAAGAGGCGGGTCCCGCTCGCCCCGGAGAACACGGACGCCTCCCTCACCCCGATGGGGCCCGGAATGGAGCCGACGGCGACGTCGGGCACTCCGTCCGCGTCGACGTCCCCTGCCCCGGCGACCGATCGGCCGAACCCCGACGCCGAAGGCGGGGTGGGCGTGAGCGAATAGAGGAGCGACCCCGTCGCTCCGGAGAAGACCCGCACGTAGCCTCCCGGCGCCCCGGGTGGGCCGACCAGGTTAGGCCCCCCCACCACGAGGTCGTTCGCCGAATCCCCGTCCAGGTCTCCGGCAGCCGCGACGCAGGACCCGAACAGGTCCAACGGGGCGATCCCCGTGAACGTGAAGATCGTCGCCCCCGTCGCGCCAGAGAACAGGATCGCCCCTCCGGGGGAGATGCCCGCCACGGGGCTCTGCAGTCTCGGCGTCCCGACTAGGACGTCGGGCACGCCGTCCCCGTCTAGGTCGCCCGGCCCGGCGACGGACCAGCCGGCGCCGTCCCCGGGCGTCAGCCCGACGAGGTCAATCAGGACTCCTCCGGTCGCACCCGAGAAGACCCGCGCGCGCCCGTACCCGGGGAAGAGCCGCGCCGCGAAGTTCAGATAGAACGGCTCTCCGACGGCGACGTCGTCGTGGCCGTCCCCGTCCAGGTCCCCGACTCCGGCCACGGCCATCCCGAGGCCCGTCCCGTTCTGGGAGCCGGTGAGGGTGAGGAGAGGCGCCCCTCCGGCCCCCGAGAAGACTTGTGCGGTTCCCAGGGTGAACAGGCTGAGCTTCGCCCCGAGGATGAAGTCCCCGGTCCCGTCCGCGTCGACGTCTCCCGCGCGCGCCACGACCTGCCCGAGGAGCCTGCCGGGGAAGGCGCCGTTCATCGCGAGGAGGAGGGCTCCGTTCGCTCCCGAGTGGACCCGCGCTCCCCCGGTGTCGACGAAGAAGGCGTTCGTATCGACGCCCGGCGCGCCGACGAGCAAGTCGTCGAATCCGTCGCCGTCCACGTCGCCGGCTCCGGCCACGCTCGCCCCGAACTGGTCACCGGTCGTCGACCCGGGGAGCTGATAGAGGTCGTAGGCTTGCGCCGGCGAGGACCGCGACGAGGCAAGGAGAAGGCCGAGGAGGGCGGCGGAACCGCGGACGACTCGCAGCAACGTGACCGATCGGAGGGGGCTCATCGGTACCTCCCGCTCGGAACTCCAGGAGTGCCTGCGACCGCGAATCGTAGGGCCCCGGCTCCTTCCCGTCGAGGCGCCCTCAATTCACCGGGAATCCCCGCTCCCGAAACCTCTCCTCGAAGGAGCGGACGCGCCGGACGTACTCCCCCGCCCCGCGGGCCTTGGCGCGGAGTCGGGCGACCGCGGCCGCGCGGTCCCCCCCCGTCTCCTGGAGGAGGGAGGAGACAACGGTTGGCCCGGCGGCGTAGGCGGCGAGGGCCAGATCGGGTTCGCCGAAGCGCTCCGCGAGGAGGGCGAGGTAGCCGGCGGCGAGCCGGAGGTTCGTGGAGGGATCCTCGAGGTCCGATCCGAGGGGGGACAGCGAGGGATCCGCGGGCCTCCGCCCGAGCCAGGCCCTCGCCTCCTCCGCCGCGACGGCCTTGAGCTGCCCCAGCCCACGGGCTCCCACCGAGGAGGCGGCGGACGGTCGGCCCCCGCTCTCGACGTAGACGAGGGCGGCGAGGAGCGGGGGATCGATCCCGGCGTCGCGCGCGGCCGCGGCGATCTCCCGGGAGAAGGACTCGACGCGCGCGAAGGCGCTGTTCGAGCGGTTCCAGGCGACCCCGAGGAAGAAGAGGAGGGTGACCGGCGCGAGGACGCCGATCGCGGCGCGAAGGACGCGGCCCTCAGCGGGCCAGCGTCGAGTGCCGGATTCGTTCTCCAAGGCTCGCGCGGTCGAGGGCCGAGGTCTCCCGCTCCACGCGCCCGAAGTCCCGGCCGCCGATCCAGCCCGCCCAGGCCGCCGCGCGGGCGGCGAGCGGCCAGGAGGAGCGCTCGACGACGTTCGCAAGGGCGGGAAGGACGGCGGGGTCCCCGTCCTCCCGGAGCTCGTCCTTCTGGAGAGGGAACTCGAGCCCCTCGCCCCTCACCCCCTCGAGGAACCACTCCCTGTCGTCCTGGCCACGCCGGTGCTCCCACCAGGCGCGCCAGCGCTCCACCGCATCGGGGTCCTCCCCGAAGTCGATCCCCGTGAGCCGGGCGATCGCGTCGGCGGTCGCCCGGTCCGCCGGCCGGACCGCCAGCTCGTCGAGGAGGCCGGGGAGGGCGCGCGCGTCGCCGAGTTCGGCGAGGAGGAAGCGCACGGACCGTCGCACGGTGGGCTCGGGCGAGGGGAGGAAGCCCGCCAGCGCCTCCCGCCCCCTCCGCCCGAGGCGGAGGAGCCCGCGGCGCGCGGTCTCGGCCAGCGATCCGCCCCGCACGAAGACAGCGGCGAGCAGGTCCGCGGCCCGGCCGTCCCGGCACTCCGCGAGACCCTCGACGGCCGCCGCCCGGACCCCCTCGGAGCGCTCGCCGAGCGCGCGCTGGAGGGCCTCGAGGGACTCCGGTGCGCCGATGCGGCCGAGGGCGAAGAGCGCGGCGCGGCGCACCTCCTCGTCCGGGTCTCCCCCCGCGATCGCGGAGAGGTGGGGCGCGCTCTCGACGGCGCGCAGCCGTCCCAGCGCGCGGGCGGCGGCCGTCCGGACCTTCCCCTCGGGAGCGTCGAGGAGCGGCGCCAGGTCGGCGGCGAGGGCGGCCTCCCCGCTCGACGCCGCGGCCTCCGCCCCCGCTTCCCGCACGAGCGGAGCGGCGTGAGCGAGGGCCTCCCGCGCCGCGTCCACGCCGGCCCGCGCGATTGCGCCCGAGAGGACGGGGAGTCCACGCACCGCGAATCGCCCGGCGAGAGCCTCCGCCGCGGGCCCGACGCCGGCCACGCCGCGGGAGCGGAGCACGAAATCGACGGCGAGCCGATCGGACTCGGCGGGAGTGGGGGTCCGCGAGAGGTTCGCGAGCAGCGCCGCCGCGTCCCCGTCCCCGAAGACGACGCCGACCTCCGGCATCGCGGCGAGGTCCGCGATCGCGCGGACCCGGTCCGCCTCCCCCAGGTCGTCGTAGGCGGCGAGGACGAGGTCCCTCCAGCGCGCCGCGAGGTCGACGGGATCCTTCAGGCCCTCGATCGAGCGGCGGGCCTCCCGCACGAACTCCTCCCGGGAGCGGCCGGCGTCGACGTCGAAGTAGCGCTGCCAGCGGTTGCGCCCGAGGAGATCGAGGACCCCCGCCTCGCAGGCGACGAACGAGGGGGGGCCGGCCGCGCGCGCCCATCCGACCTCCTTGCGCCGATCGCCCACCCGCAGGACGAGCCGCCGGAGGCCCGACCCCGGGACGCCGCGGACTCCGGGCCGCACGCGCGCGTCGAGGATCCCGCTCTCCCGGGCCTGCCGCGCGAGGTCCCGGATCTCCTCCTCCGAGAGGAGGAAGATCTCGGAGTCCCCCTCCGCCGCCGCCGTCCCCTCGTAGCCGAGGACCGCCCGCAGGGGCGGGGAAGGTTCCTGCCCCTTCGGGTCCGCCCCCGCCTCCCGATCGTAGAGGACGACGAAGGACCGCTCGTCTCCCGGGGGGATCGGGAGGCCAGCCCGCTGGGCCCGGAACCGGCTCCGGTGGGTCGCCCACCACGCCCCCCATTCGGGGCCGCTCCGCGGGAGTCCGTCGCCGACGAGCAGGGAGAGGCGCCGGATCGCGAGGTCGTGGAGGGAGGAGAAGTCGCGGTAGAACCGCTCCGTCGCCACCGAGGCGACGAGCGCGGAAGGGACCGTGCGGTCGAGGACCTGGGAATCCGCGGAGTCCTCCCGGCGGAACCCGATGGTCGCCAGGCCGACGGCCGCCGCTCCCGCCACGAACGCGTCGGCCGTCGCGAGCCCGGGGAGGAGGGAGTCCTCGATCCCCTCGGCGAAGGCCGGCTCCAGCGTGACGTCCTCCCGCATCGCGAGGGAAAGGGCCGCGTAGCCCCACCCGCGGTCCGGGCGCCCCTGGAGGATGCGCGCGTTCAGCCGCTCGTCCTGGCGGCCGGACC
Organism: uncultured bacterium; assembly: GCA_967798035.1. Classification (GTDB taxonomy): domain Bacteria; phylum Planctomycetota; class UBA1135; order UBA1135; family JAKEFM01; genus JAKEFM01. Next base: position 384 of record CBRGOK010000317.1, on the reverse strand, counting down.
GGGCGAGCGCCGAGGCGCAGGCGAAGGCGACGCGGGGGGAGGCGTCCTCCAGGCCCTCGAGGAGGAAATCCGCCGCGTCCGGGCCATCGAACGACGAGACCATCTCGACGATCCGCTCCCGCGCGTCGGCGTTCGCCTCGCGTCCGGCCTCGGCGAGGAGGGAGACATGCTCGGGGCGCACGCGCCCGACCAGCGCCGCCGCCGCCTGCGTTCGCACCGTCCCCGAGGGGGACCGGAGGAGGGAGGCGAGGGCCCCCACGCATCCGGCCGGGTCGACCCTGGCCAGGGCCGCCAAGAGAGGTCGCACCGCCTCGCGCGGAGGGCCGCTCTCGAGCGCTCGCTGCAGGGCGGCCCCCGCCCGCTCCGCCGGCGGTCCGATCGACT
>CBRGOK010000316.1:0-5210 GCA_967798035.1 uncultured bacterium | reverse complement strand
CCTCACGGTGAAGCCAATTTCCCCTTGGCTGTATGTCTCTAGCTATCTCAAGCACACCAGACCGCACTCGCTGATAGTCGAACTCTCCAGGGTGGCCCTGATCAAGCTGTCCCCCGCGCCGTCGACGAACAAGGCCCCCATGTCGATGCCGAGGGGGTTCGCCGGGTCCGAGTTGGTGAGGCCGAGGACGCTCACGTCCGACGCGGTGAAGTTCAGGTTTGCCGTGCCGGGGTTCCCGGCCGCGAGCACCCCCAGACCGGCGATCGCCCGTGCGGTCGCCACCCCTCCCGTCGAGGCGACGGTAAGGACGACGGACTGGAGGATGGGAGTCATCTCGCTCACGGCGCCGGGAACGGTATTGCTTACGGAATCGATCTTCAGGAGGGTGTCCGTGAGCGGAAGGCTCGTGGTCACCGTCACGCCGGACAGCGTCGCGGCATTCCTACCTCCTACCCTCGCCGAGAGGCAGAGGCAGGAGGAGGCCGAATCCGAGACCATCACCTCCCGCAGGACCGACTCGTTCAGGGAACCGGCATCGAAGCTCGCCACCCAGACGGCGGGCTCGCCTCCTTCGACGCGCATGAGCCGCTCGCCGGCGAGCACCCCGTCGAGGCCGGTCTGGTTGTTGAGGACGGACCCGCCGGTCGCCCAGATGCGGAGGGTGTGGTCGGTGGAGGGATGGGAGGTCTGGCGAATCCGGACGGGGACCCTCGCGCCGCCCGGGGCAAACTCGGAGTTCGCGGTGTCGTACGTGAGCATCCAGCGGGCGGGGAGGATGATGGGGAAGAGCTCGCCGCTATCCTCGTCGTAGGGGATCTCGGCGCCGGCGGCGTCCAACCGGCCGGCGATGTTGAGGATCATGTTCTCCGTGGGCGTCAGGGTGACCTGGGAGAGGGCGTAGGTGATCGACCTCCAGGGCGCCGCTCCCGTCAGCCCGTTGCCGGGGACGTCCTGCCCCGTCTCGTTGCTGACGAAGCGCGTGAGCTGCTGCGCTCCGAGGGTTCCCGCGCTCGCAACCAGGACGAGGCCCACGAACAGCGTTCTTCGCAGGTGGAACCTATCTTGACCTCTTGCGGAGGCAACCCCGCCGGCCCTCCGGCGGGGCGGCGACTCCGCGAATGCTGGCGTCCCTAGGAGTTGCCGAAGGGGGCCTACAGTTGCGGTCGGGACCTGTAACCATCGTTTGTGGAGATGATTAGGATCCCTCGACGTGCTCCTGGATTCGCAGGGCGAGACCCGGTCGAATCCGCGGGAAGGGGTCGCGATGAGGCCGAGCCTCGGTTGAGAGAGCCGCGCGATCGACGCTCGGAGCCCCTCCGCCAGGCTCCCGAAGTTCTCGGGCGCGGATTCGCTCCGCTCCCGGTGGAGGACCCCGTGGGCGGACGATCGGCCGATGGGCCCGGAGGCCCGGCACTAGAATCGCGCGGTGCTCCTCCAGCGCGCGGTCCTGCGCGAGCTCCTCGCGAACTTCATCCTCGCGAGCTCCGTCCTCGTCTTCGTCGTCGCCCTCGGCGGGTTCGTGAAGGCGATGTACGCCTTCGCGCTGGTCCCCCTCGGGCTCGTCCTCGAGCTCGCCCCCTACCTCGTGGTCGGGCTCTTCCCGCACCTCCTCCCGATGTCCTTCCTCGTGGCCGTGGTCGTCACCTACGGCCGGATGTCGGCGGAAGGGGAGGTCGGGGCGATCCGCGGGGCGGGGGTCCACCTGGGACGAATCCTGGCCCCCGCCCTCGCCCTCGCCTGCGTGATCGCCTTCGCCAACCAGTTCCTGCTCGACGAGGGGATCCCGGTCCTCCACCACATGCGGGGGACCTTCCTCCGGAAGGCGGCCCAGTCGGCCGTCGGGGGATGGAACCGCGGCGTCCCCGACCTTCACCTCGGGCCGTTCTACCTCCGGGGAACCCCCTCCGACCGGCCGGGGGTGCGGCGGGACGTCGTCCTCGTCGTCGACCGGGACTCAAAGCGGCCGAAGCGGGGGCCTCCGGCGAGCGCCCCCGCGTCGAAGGCCTCCCAGGCGGAGACGATCTTCGCGCGGGCGGAGGAGGCGAGGCTCTGGATCGACGGGGACTTCCTGGTCGTCGAGCTCAAGAACCCCCAGTTCGTCCGGACCGGGGAGGCGGGGGAGGTGCCGGCGCGCGTCGAGATCGAGGAGACCTCCTTCCGGATCTCCCTCGACGAGCTCGTCTCGGGCGGGCCCCTCGTCCTGAAGGAGCGGGACCTCTCGACATCCGAGCTCATGGCCGCGCTGGAGCGGGACCGCGTCCCCGCGCAGCGTGAGCGCCTCTACCGCTTCGAGGTCGAGCGGCGCAGCGCCCTCGCCCTCGCCCCCCTCCTCTTCGCCCTCGTCGGCTTCCCCTTCGGGGTCCGATACCGGAAGGGGAACCGCATGTTCGGGTTCTTCCTCGCCTTCGCGATCGTCCTCCTCGGCTACTACCCCTTCCTCGTCGTGTGCGAGCAGTTGACCGACGCGGGCAAGCTCCCCCCCGTGCCCGCCGCGTACATCGGCGACGCCGTGCTCCTCGTCCTCGGCGGGACCTCGACCTCCAGGCTCTTCCGCGCCTAGGGGTCTTGAAGCTCGACCGGTACGTCGCGGGGACCTTCGCCGGGTACTTCTCCCTCGCCTTCTTCCTCCTCGTCGGGCTCTTCGTCGTCGTCGACGCGATCGGGAGCGCCGACGAGTTCCTCCAGGCCTCGAAGGAGATCCGCGGCATGCACGGCGCGGACGTCGCGCTCCTCGCGCTGCGCTACTACGCCTGCTCCGTCCCCTTCTACTTCCTCCAGATCGCCCCCTTCGTCACGCTCATCGCCGCCTGCGCTGCCGCGAGCCGGCTCAACCGGGGGGGGGAGCTGGTCCCGATGGTCGCCGGGGGGAGGAGCCTCCAGCGCTGCGCCGTCCCCTTCTTCGGGGGGGCCGCGCTCGTGGCGGGCGGGATGCTCCTCGTCCGGGAGGGGACGCTCCCCCGGCTGCGGGACCTGCGCGATCAGATGGGGGAGACGCTGCGGCGGCAGCGGCTCGAGCGGGTCTGCGAGGACTTCGTCGCCCTCGGGCAAGGGGGGCAGTTCCTCAAGGTCGGGCGGTACTACCCGGACCGGGACCGCTTCCGCCTCGAGAAGGTCCGGATCCTCCGCAATCCCGGGCAGCAGGAGTGGGTGTCCGCGGAGGTGATCGAGAGGCGGGAAGAGGGGCCGCACGGGCCGGGCTGGTACCTCGAGAAGGGACGGGTCGCCCCCGGGTTCGGCTCCGGCGCCGAGGTGAAGGAGATCGACTTCCTGCCGTCCCTCCCGGTCGAGCCGGAGGAGATCTACCTCGCCTACAAGGGGGAGCACGAGCCGCTCGACCTTTCTTTCGGGGAGCTCTCCCGCCTCGCCGACCGCGATCCGGCGCGCCTGAGGTACCAGACGCTCCTCCACTCCTTCCTCACGTTCCCGCTGGCGAACCTCGTCCTCCTCCTCCTCGGTCTCCCCTTCTGCCTCCGTCTCGAGAAGCGGGGGCGGGCCGAGGGGATCGTCATCGCCTGCACCCTGTGCGCCCTCTACTTCGCCGTCGACCTCGCCCTCCCGGACCTGGGGGGAAGGGGGGTCCTCGGACCTCTCCTCGGCTCCTGGGCCCCCGCGGTCCTGTTCGGATCCCTCGGAATCGTCCTCTTCGACGGGATGCGGACGTGAGGGGAAGGGGCGCCCCGCTTGAGGGTCCCCCGGGGCCCCGGGAGAATCGGGCCGCAGGGAAGTCCGGGCGGACCTCTCCCGTCGAACGTGCCACGTTGAGACCTGTCTCGATCCTCCCCCTCCTCCTCGCCGGAGCCTGCGCGGCCGACCGTCACCCTGCAGGGGGGGAAGCGGCCTTCCGCCGGGGGCGTTTCGCGCAGGCGGCGAAGGAGTACGAGGAGGCCGCCCGCGCGAACCCGGACGATCCGGCGCTCGCCCGGGCCGCCGCCTCCGCCCGCCGCGCGGCGGCCCTGGAGGAGGCGCGCCAGCTCTTCCTCACCGGGAAGGCGGAGGCCGCCGTGGCGATCCTCGACCCGCTCGCCGAGGAGGACCGGACCGACGGCATCGTCGCCGCCTGGAGGTCGAAGGTGCGCCGGTCCCTCGCCAACGGCTGCGTCCAGCAGGCGAGGGACGCCTTCGCCGGGGAGGACCTCCCGACCGCCCAGCTGGCGCTCGAGAGGGCGCTCGCGTACGTCCCCGGGCACGAGGAGGCGACCTCCGGTCTCGAGGCCCTGGAGCGCGAGGCGGTCCGGCGGGGCGACCTCGCCCGCGGCTACTACGTGGCCGGGATGCAGGCGCTCGGCGAGGACCGGCTCGAGGAGTCCAAGACCGGATTCGAGAAGACGCTGAAGTACGACCCCGGCCACCGGCGCGCCGAGCTCCGGGGACACGAGGTCGCCCGGCGGCTCGCCGCCAGCCGCCTCGCGCAGGCGCGGGCGTTCGCGAAGGCGGGAAAGTTCGGCGCGGCGCACCGGGAGGCCTCCCTCGCCCGCCTCCTCGACCCCGAGCTCGAGGCCGCGACGACGCTGCGGGACGAGATGGCCCGGGAGATGGAGGTCGCCGCCCTCGCCTCCCGCGCGGAGTTCGAGTTCGCGCGCGGGGACGCCGCGGCGGCCCGCGCGACCCTCGAGAAGGCCCTCGGGAGGGCGAGCCGGGCGGAGCGGAGGGAGGCGCTCGCCGACCGGCTGCGCCGGCTCGCGGAGGACGAGCTCGAGGGCCTCTACCTCCAGGCGCTGCGGCTCGAGGCCGATCGGCGCGTCGAGCCCGCCCTCGAGGTGTACGGGGAGCTCCTCGCCCGCACTCCCCACTACCGCGACACGATCTCCCGCGTCGACAACCTGAGAGTCGTCCTCTCCAGGGTCGAGAAGCTCTACGGGGAGGCGCTGGCGGCGAGCGAGTCGGGGAACCTGCAGCAGGCCCGGCAGCAGCTCGACGAGATCGCAAACCTCTACCCGGAGTACCGCGACGTCGTCGAGCGGCGGGCCTCCCTCGGGTCCTCCGGGACGGGGCGGGCGGCGGACGGGTCCGCCCGCGCCCCCGAGTAGCGCCGGGGCTCCCTGCCCGGGCCTCCGCACGGGAGGCGAGGGCGAAAAAAAAGCCGGCGGGTACGACCCGCCGGCGCAGGCTCCGGCAACCGGGACCGCCTGCCCCCTGGACGCTCGTTGAGTACGGTCCCGGAAGCCCGGTGCGCCCGTCTGATCTCTTCGGATCGGGAGGGGTTCGCCCTC
>CBRGOK010000315.1:0-5214 GCA_967798035.1 uncultured bacterium | reverse complement strand
GACGACGCGCTGCAACATCGAGTTCTCGAAGTTCACGATCGCCGAGCTCGTCCGGCTCCAGGAGGAGACGAAGGGACTGCCGGGATTCGTCCAGGCGGGATACCTCTTCCTCACGGGGACGGACGAGGGAGAGGCCGCGCTGCGCCAGGGGTACGAGCTGCAGCGGAGCGGCGAGGTGCCGGTCGAGTGGCTCTCCCCGACGGAGGTCCTGGAGCGGGCCCCCTACGTGCGGGCGGAGGGCCTGCGCGCGGGGACGTTCTGCGCGACCGACGGCCTCGTCGATCCGCACGGGGTCGTCCAGGCCCTGCGGAACCAGGCGATCACGGCGGGAGCCGAGCTCCGGGTCCAGACCGAGGTGACCGCCATCCGGTTCGACAGGGACCGCTTCCTCCTCTCGACGAGCCAGGGCGAGTTCCGCTCCCAGTGGCTCGTGAACGCCGCGGGACCCGACGCCGCTGACGTCGCGGCGATGCTCGGCATCGAGATCCCCGTCCGGCCGGTGCGGCGCAACCTCGCCTGCACGGAGCCCATGGACGGCTACCCGGCGGTGATCCCGATGTGCGTCGACCGCGACACCGGTGTCCTGATTCGCCGGGAGAGCGGGGGATTCCTCCTCGCCTACTCCGACCCGAAGGAGCCGCAGGGCCGGGACACGAACTTCGACACCTGGTTCCTCGAGCAGGTCGCGGAGCGGATCGGGAACCGCTTCCCCTTCCTCTTCAACGCCCCGATCGACCGCAAGAAGTGCTGGGCGGGCCTCTACCCGGAGACCCCGGACCATCACGCCATCGTCGGCCCGACGCCGACGAACCCGAGGTTCCTCCTCGCCGTCGGCTTCGGAGGCCACGGCATCATGCACTCGCTCGCGGCCGGGCGCGCGATCCGGGAGATCGTGACGGAGGGGGAGTCGAGGACGCTCGACATCCGCCCCTTCCGCCTCTCCCGGTTCGCGGAAGCGGACCTGACCGTCGAGACGGCCGTCCTCTAGGCGGCGGCCCCCTGGAGAGCGGCACTCGAGCGACCCACGTGGGTCGCTTCTCGCGATCGGCGACCCGCTCGGGGCGCGGGAACCCGGTTCACCCGCCGCGTCGCTTCCCCTACGCTCCCCGCCACGAACCCCGGAGGAGCCATGCCCCTCGCGATCCTCGCTCTCCTCGCCGCCCCCTTCGGCGACCCGCGCGACGTCGTCCCCGAGCCGGTCTTCCGCGCGATCCTCGGCGAACTTTCCGGAGAGCGCGCCCTCGGCCACCTGCGGGAAATCGCGCGTCACCACCGGATCCAGGCCTCCCCCGGCTACGACGACGCGGCCGCCTACGTGATCGAGCAGGCACGCGCGGCGGGGCTCCAGGCGGTCGCGTCGGAGAAGTTCCCGAGCGACGGGGAGATCGTCTACGGCACCTTCCTCTCGCCCGTTTCCTGGTCGCCGCGCGAGGGGGAGCTGCGCGAGGTCTCGCCCAATCCGCGGCGGATCTGCCACTTCCCCGACGTCCCGACCTGCCTCTCCACCCTCTCGAAGGGAGGGGCGTGGGAGGGGGAGGTGATCGACGTCGGCCCGGGCACGCGAGACGCCGACTACGAGAGGAAGGACGTGCGCGGGAGTTTCGTCCTCGCGACGGGCTACGCCGGGAGCGTCCACCGTGAGGCCGTGATCGAGAGAGGCGCGCTCGGCGTCGTGATCGCCCCCTCGCCGTCGGACCGCCCCGAGTTCCCCGACATGGTCCGCTACAACGGCCTCTGGCCGACGAAGGAGGAGGTCCCCAAGGTCGGTTTCGGTTTCCAGCTCTCGGCTCGCCAGGCGGCCGACCTCCGGCGGGAGCTGGGCTCCGGGAAGGTCGTCCTCCATGCGAAGGTCGACGCCGACCTCGGACCGGGGGCGCTCCACGTCGTGCGGGCCGACATCCCCGGGACGGAGCCGAACCTCCCGGGGTTCCTCCTCTCCGCCCACCTCGACCACTACCGCCCCGGCGCCGACGACAACGCGAGCGGCTCGGCCACCCTCCTCGAGATCGGTCGTGCGCTCGTCGCCCTCATCCGCCGCGGCGAAATCCCCCAGCCGCGACGGACGATCACCTTCCTCTGGGTTCCGGAGTACTTCGGGACGGCGGCCTGGGTGAACGCCCATCCGGACCTCGAGCGGGAGTTCGTCGGCGGCTTCAACCTCGACATGACTGGCGCCGACCCGAGGAAGACGAACGCCCACCTCTCCTGCATCCGGACCCCGCTCCAGACCCCGACCTTCCTCAACGACTTGGCCGAGGCCCTGGTCGATCAGATCGCCCGCGCGAACCCGGTGGCGCCGACCGGCTCCCGGATGCCCTTCCACTTCGAGTGGGGGGACTTCCAGGGGGGGAGCGACCACGATGTCCTCTGCGACGTCGGGGTTCCCAGTCTCGGCTTCGGCTACTGGGACGACGTCTTCCACCACACGAACCTCGACCTCCCGGACAACCAGGATGCGACCTCGCTCCTGCGCTGCGCGACGATCGGCGCGGCGGGGGCGTACGCATCTGCCAGCGCTGCAGGAGCAGGGCGACTTCGGCGAAGCGCTGGCGTTCTCTCGTCGAGGCGCGCGCAAAGGGGAGGCAGGCGGCCCTCGAGTGGACGGGGGCGTCGAAGGAGCGCCTCGAACTTAAGCAGCGAGTCGATGGGAAGGCCGTGCAGTCCTTGGGCCGACTCCAGAACGCGTTTGTTGAGGACTACGACGTGGACGGTGCAGTCGCGATGTGGACGGGACCGGGCCAGCCCCCGCCTGGCTACGAGCCGCAGGGGGGCGCGCTGCGCTACCGCCGGAGCTTCCGTGGGCCCTTCGAGGACTCCTATGCCTCCCCCTGGGTCGCACAGCGCCGGCGTGCCCTGGGCCGGACCTTCACCGCCGACCTGCCGAGAGCGGGCGACATCCGGCGCGCCTACCTCGGGTGGACCAACGGCCGGGCGAGCCACGGCTTGATCGAGGAGCGTCTCCGCGCCGAGTTCGGCGCGGACGTGGAGAGGTCGCTCCCCGCCATCGTCGAGGACCTGGAGGCGCTCGGCCTCATTGAACGGGTGCAAGTGGTGCGCTGACGCCCCCGGGGGAGGGCCGGAGGAAGCCCCGCGCGCTCCCACGACCGGCGCGGATAGGATGCCGCCGGGCACCGCCCACTTCCGAAGCCGGGCGCGCCGGGGAGGGTCGAGGTCAGTTTGGCGCGGACGCTCGTCCTTCTCGTCTTCCTGCTGTCCGGGGCGGCGGGACTGATCTACCAGGTCGTCTGGACGAGGAAGCTCGTCTTCGTCCTCGGCGTCACCTCCCAGGCGGTGGCGACCGTCCTCGCCGTCTTCATGGGCGGCCTCGCGCTCGGCTCCTGGTGGCTCGCGCGCTACGGCGACCGGGTCCGCTCGCCGATTCGCCTGTACGGGCTCCTCGAGCTACTCCTCGCCGGATTCGGGCTGGCGAGCCTCGCGCTTCTCGACGCCCTCGTTGAGGTCTACTCCGGAGCGCGGCGCAGCGGCGCGATCTCCGAGGGGATGCTCCCCGTCGCGCGCATGCTCTTCGCCGGCCTCGCCCTCCTCGGACCGACCACGCTCATGGGGGCGACGCTGCCGATCCTCGTGCGGGGCCTGTCCCGCGGGGAAGCGAGGCTGGCGCGCTCCGCCGGCGTCCTCTACGCGGTGAACACGCTCGGCGCGGTGCTCGGGACGCTCGCGGCCGCGTGGTCGCTGGTCCAGAACCTCGGCCTCCAGGGAACGACGGCGATCGCGGCCGCCCTGAACGGGTTCGCCGGCCTGGCCGCGCTCGCCTTGGGCGACAGAAGGATCGCGCCGCCGCAGGTTGCGAGCGTGCCAAGAGCCTCCGCGCGCGATCCGCGGACGGCGCGGGCGGTCCTCCTCGCCTTTGGCCTGTCGGGGATGTTCGCGCTCGCCTACGAGGTGCTCTGGACGCGCTACCTCGTCTACGTGCTCGGCGAGAACTCGGTCTACGCCTTCAGCACGATGCTCGCCTCCTTCCTGATCGGGATCGTGCTCGGGAGCCTGACCGCGGCATGGCTCGCCGACCGCGCGCGCGACCTCGTCGGCGTCCTCGGCCTCGTGATCGCGCTCGTGGGGGCCGGCGCGCTCGCGACGATCCCGGTCATGGAGGCGCTCGCCTCGAGCCGGAGGGGCTCGCCGGGTGAAGGATGGCTCGGAGCCGCGGCGGAGGACTTCCTCCGATGCCTCGCCGTCCTGATCGTGCCGACGACCCTCTCCGGCTCGACCTTCGCGATCGTCGCCAAGCTCTCCGCCCGCGATCCCGGCCGACTCGGCGCCGAAGTCGGCGCCGCGTACGCTGCGAACACCCTAGGCGCGATCGTCGGCGCCCTCGCCGGCGGTTTCCTCGTGCTCCCGGCGTTCGGCCTTCGGACGGGTCTTCTCGCGCTGGGGACCCTCAACGTGCTGGCGGGCCTGTGGCTCGCGACCCGGCCGCGCCCCGAAGGGAAGGGAAACGCCAAGGTCGCCCTCGCCGGCTCGCTCGCCCTGGTCGCCGCGCTCGCGGCGTTTTTCTCCGAGGGACCGAGCCGAAAGGCCCTCCTCCGGGCGGACCAGGTCCTCCTCTATTACGGCGACGGGCCGGAGTCCTCGGTCGCGGTCGTAGAGTCCGCGGGCGGCGGCGGCCGGAGCCTGATCGTCGACGGCGACGAGCAGGCCGGGACCGGGCCGCGCCTCCAGATCCACCTGCGGCTGCTCGGGCACCTCCCCGCTTTCTTCCACCCCGCCCCGCGCAAGGGCCTCGTCGTCGGCTTCGGCACCGGCATCACGACGGGGTGCCTGCTCCAGCACCCCTTCGAGCGCGTCGACCAGATCGAGCTCTCGAAGGAGGTGATCGAGGCCTCGCCCCTGTTCGCGGGCTTCAACCACGACGCGCTGCGCGATCCCCGGCTTCGCCTCGTGCGCGACGACGGGCGCAACTTCCTCCTCTCGACGCGCGAGACCTACGACGTGATCACCTGCGACCCCTTCGACGCCGACGACGCCGGGGTGACGAGCCTCTACTGCCGCGAGTACTACGAGCTCGTTCGCTCGCACCTCAATCCCGGCGGGCTCGCCTGCCAGTGGATCACCGAGCACTACGACCCGGAGGAGATGAAGCTCCTCCTCCGGACCTTCCAGTCGGTCTTCCCCCACGCCTCGGTCTGGCTCGCGGACTTCACGCTCGTGGCGGTCGGGGCCGTCGATCCCCCGGCGGTGTCGCTCGAGGACGTC
>CBRGOK010000314.1:0-5217 GCA_967798035.1 uncultured bacterium | reverse complement strand
CCCGAATAGTCGAACTCGCAGGCCTGCCCGATGACGATCGGGCCCGAGCCGACGATCAGGATGGAGTGGAGGTCGTCTCGCCGGGGCATGAAGGGAGCCCGAAGCGGCTGGAACGAGGCGGCCGCCCGCGGGCTCGCGGGTATTCGACCATTCGGGACCTCCCGTCGCAATGCGCCGCGGAGGCGCGGGGAGGGGTCGGTCCCCTCGCCCCCTCCTCTCGGGCGGGGTCCCGCGCCCGAAGCGGTTTCTGTACATAATGTCCCGGATGAAGACGGCGAACATCACCCGACTCCGAGACCACCTGAGCGAGATCCTCGACGCCGTCCGCAACGGCGAGACCGTCGAGATCCTGGACCGCAGGACCCCGATAGCCCGGCTGGTGCCCGTCGAGCCGACCACCGCCGCCGGCGGAGGACGACTGCCGCCTTGGCTGGACCGACTCCGACGGGCCGGGCTCGTCCGAGTGGGCACGCTCAAGCAGGTCCCCGAGATCCTGCGGGGTTTCCCTCCGGGAACCCGCAGACTGAAGGGGAACCCCGGCGTCGACGCCATCCTCGAGGAGCGGAGGGGCGGCCGGTGAGATTCTGGGACAGCTCGGCGGTCGTCCCCCTGCTCCTCCTGCAGGAGGCGACGGCGAAGATGGAACGCGAGTACCGCTCGGGCGCTCCGGTCGCGGTCTGGTGCCTGACCCGCGTGGAGGCCTGGTCCGCCGTCTGCCGGCTCCGTCGCGAGGGTCGGATCGGGTCGCCGGAGGTCCGGATCGCACGGAGCCGCCTGCAGGGTCTGACGACGACCTGGGTGGAGCTCGACGACTGGCGGTCCGCCGCCGCGCGGGCCCAGAGACTCCTCGAGCTCCATCCCCTCAAGGCGGCGGACGCCCTGCAGCTAGCTGCGGCCTTGGTCCTCGCAGGCGAGCGACCGGAGAAGGTCCCCTTCGTCACGCTGGACGATCACCTGGCGGGGGCGGCCGAGCGCGAGGGGTTCGAGATCGTGGGCGCGCTCCCCGCGTAGTCCCCCAGGACGAGGCGAGGGGACCTCGCCCCGAGCCCCCTCCCCTCCCCTTGGCGAAGCGGGCGCCCGGTCCGTAGAAAGGGGCGCTCCGATGAGGCCGATCCCCCTCCTCCTCGCCGCGATCCTCCTCTCCCCCGTGGGAGGGGACGAGAAGACGGGGCCCCCGCGCCAGGAGGGGAAGGCGCCCCCGTCCCGGCAGGCCCTCCTCGACGAGGTCCATCGGGGCGTCGTCCTCGGGATGCACAGCAAGGAGCGGGGCTTCGACTACGGCCCGGCCGTCGCCGAGATCGCCGACGTCGGGGCGAACTGGATCTCCCTCTCCTTCGTCGCCCTCCTCGACTCGGTGAAGGCGACGATCGACCGCTCCTCGCCGCGGACCCCGAGCGACGAGGACCTCGTCGCGACGATCCGCAAGGCGAAGGCGAAGAACCTCCGGGTCCTCCTCTTCCCGATCGTCCTCCTGCGGAACCCCGGCCCCGACGACTGGCGCGGCGTGCTCGAGCCCTCCGACGTCGAGGAGTGGTTCCGGAGCTACCGGGACCTCCTCCTCCACTACGCCCGGATCGGCCGCGAGGAAGGGGTCGAGGCTCTCTCGATCGGGTCGGAGTACTGCCGGCAGGAGAAGAAGACCGCCTCCTGGAGGCAGGTCATCCGCGCGGTCCGGGGGGCCTATCCCGGCCTCCTCACCTACAGCGCGAACTGGGACCACTACGACGTCCCCGAATTCTGGGACGACCTCGACTTCGTCGGGATGTCCTCCTACCACCGCCTCTCCTACTCGAAGGACCCGACCGTCGAGGATATGGCGAAGAAGTGGGCGGAGGTGCGCGGGCAGGTGGCCCGGTTCGCCCAGGGGATCGGCAAGAAGGTCGCCTTCACGGAGGTCGGCTACCCGAGCCTCGACGACTGCAACGAGTACCCCTGGAACTACCTGATGAAGAACGCGATCGACCTCGAGGAGCAGGCCGACTGCTACCGGGCGTTCGCGGCGGCTTGGCCGAAGCAGGAGGGGCTCCAGGGGGCGTACTTCTACGAGTGGTGGGGCGAGGGAGGGCCGGAGGACCGCTCCTACACCCCGCGCGGGAAGCCCGCGGAGAAGGTGCTGCGCGAGTACTTCCGGAAGCTCTCGGAGGAGGAGCCGCAGCCCTCGCGCTGAGGCTCCCCGGCGGCCGCACCGGGGCCGCGCGATTGAAGCCGGGGAGGGCACTCCCTAGTGTCCCCCCTTCCGCCCCGGCCGCCGGCCGGGGCTGATCCCGTGGACCGCGAAAGGATGCTGATCATGCGCTGGAAGCGACCCCTTACCGCCGCCGCCGTCCTCGCCGCGACGTGCGTCACGTTCGGCGCTGGCTATGCCGTCTCCTCCCTCCAGGACCACGATAAGAAGGCCCCGCAGGGGGACGAGATGGAGGCGCCCAAGCCCGGCCCCGAGCACGCGCGGCTCGCGAAGGCCGTCGGCAACTGGGACGCAGAGATCGAGTCGATGATGGGCGGCCCCGGGGCGCCTCCGATGAAGTCGAAGGGATCCGAGACCGTGAAGGCCCAGCCCGGCGGCCTCTGGTTCATCGCCGACTTCCAGGGAGAGTTCGGGGGGATGCCCTTCCACGGGCACGCGCTCAGCGGCTACGACACGACCAAGGGGAAGTACGTCGGCGCATGGGCCGACAACTTCGGGACCCACCTCTCGACGATGGAAGGGACCTTCGACGAGAAGACGAAGTCGGGGACCTCCTTCATGGAGGCGCCCGGCATGACCGGGGAGATGGTCAAGCACAAGATGGTCGAGAAGTGGATCGACGACGACAGCCGCACGTTCGAGATGTTCATCCCCGGCCCCGACGGGAAGGACATGCAGGTGATGAAGATCACCTACAAGCGCCGTAAGTAGGACGGCGCCGCCGCGAGGACGGGGGAGGCGAGAGCCTCCCCCGCGCTCATTTCCGGGACCGGAGGGAGCAGAGGGTCGGCGATGGGCTCGCCCCCCCTCCTCCAGCTGCCTTCTAAAGGACCGTGATCGAGACGGCGAGCGAGACCGCCGTGCACGTGCCGAAGCCGAAGAGGATCTCGACGCCCACCTTCTGGGCGCAGACCGTCGCCCCGACTAGCGCCGGATCGTTGGGGATCGGGAGGGGGAAGAAGAAGTTCGGGAAGAAGGGGAACCCGGAGACCGGGATCAACAACGAGGGATCGAGGCCGACGACGCACGACGGGCCGGAGAGCGGACACAACCCCGCCGCGGAGACCGTGAGGGGAGAGGTCGCGCACAGGCCCACGAGGAGGAGCGGGCTCTGCTGGATGGTCCCATTGAGGCCGAAGGATGCGTTGCCGGCCGTCGGGGAACCGACGCAGGTCAGGCCCGAGGGCGTTCCCAGCGGGCCGCAGCCCGTTCCCGTGATGAAGTTGCACTGGGAATGGCCCGCGGTCGGGAGAACGGGAAGGAGGAGGGAGGCGAGAAGGACGCGCCGCAAGCCGAAGTCTCTCATCAGCTCGCTCCTTGGGGAGACGGAAGCCCTTGAGTCGGACGACCGAATGGTACACGACTCCTGGAAACCGAGGGCCCCGGAGGCACGCTCCTCCGCAGGGGCCGGGGAGGCGGGGGCAGGAGTCCGCTCTCGACCACCCGGCCCTCTCGACCCCCGCTTCCGCGGAGCGCGCCTGCCTCGACGAACGTGAGCCACCGACGGCTCCCCAGGCCCCTGCGCCGCCGCGTTCCGGAGGGAGCCGTCCTCGCGCGCGCCTGGAAGGGAGATGGTGCCCGGGACAGGAGTTGAACCTGCATGTCCTTGCGGACACCAGCCCCTCAAGCTGGCGCGTCTGCCAATTCCGCCACCCGGGCGACGCTCCGTCGGGAGGCCGGCGCCGCGTCGGGCGCCGGCGAGGGAGGGGGGATGCTACCGAGGAGCCCCTTCTCTTACCACCGCACCCGCACCCGTCCGGCCGCCTCGATCCGCCTCGGGTCGGTCGAGACGAGAAGGGAGACGGAGGGGATCCCCTCGAGCCACCGGATCCGGTCGAGGTAGGTCGAGAGGAGCTTCGGCTCCTGGGTCGACTTCTCCCGGGCGGTGAGCGCCTCCATCTCCGCGTCGACGAGGCGCTCCACCTCGTCCTCGACCGCCTTCGGGAGGTTCTTCCCCACGAACTGCGGGTGGCGCTCCCGGAGGATCCGCGCCTTCGCCTTTGGCCGCTCGGCCTCGTAGTCGGGGAGGGAGCCCCCCTCGACCCAGCGCGGCGCGAGCTCGCGGAGGTTCTCCGCCCACAGGGGGCCGTTCGCGTAGACGAAGGCGTTGAGGGCGGCGCCGAGGTCGCGCGTGGAGGCCTCGAACTCGGGGTCGTCGAGGAGCGTCCGCCCCGGCGTGGCGGCGACCCAGGCGTCGAGGATCTCCCGGAGGAACTTGTAGCTGTTGCCGACGAAGAGGAGGTCCCCCGCCGTGAGCACGGCGATCTCCCCCGTGCCCGGCACCTGGGGGGTGTGGAACTCCCACGCCTTGTGCCCCCCGGTGATGTCGATCGTGAAGGTGTCCTCGACGGAGAAGCGGCTTCGCTGGACGAGGAAGTAGTCGAGGATCTCCCGGGCCTTCTCCCGGTTGCGCATCCAGAAGACGAGGGTCCAGCACGGGCAGGGGTAGCCGTCGTTCTTCGGATCCCCCCCCTGCCGGACGTCCCCGCCGATCCGCGGGTAGTCGTTGCGGCGGAGGAGGAGGCCGGCGCGGTCCTTCACGACCCCCGCGAACTCCTCGAGGAAGGCGGTCGCGTCCGCGTACTTCCCGGTCCCCTTGAACCGGTCGTGGACGAGGCGCTGCTGGTCGCGGTCGAGGGAGGCGAAGCCCGCCTTCAGGATGTCTCCGACGTCGCCGCGCGCGAAGCCGAGGAGGAAGGTCTTCCGCGGGGCCATCGCCGCGAGGCCGGTCACGTCGCGCGCGAACTCCGCCTTCGGCAGGGCGGCGTAGAGCTTCTTCGTGAGGGGGCCGAGGAGGTCGGCGTTGAGGTCGAGGCGCAGGTGGAGCTCGAGGCCTCCCCCCAGCCGGGCGACGCCCGAGGTCTCCCGCACGCAGGCCGCCGAGAAGAAGCTCGCGCCGAGCCTCTCCCCGAGCCCGCCGGACGCCGGCGGCCACGCGAAGGGGCGGCCGAGCGCCTGGGAGAGGCCGGAGGCGTCGAGGAAGAGCTCGACCCGGTTCTCGGCCCGCGTCCTCGCCTGGTCGAGCAACGACA
>CBRGOK010000313.1:0-5254 GCA_967798035.1 uncultured bacterium | reverse complement strand
TTCCTCGCGACCATCCTCCACGCCCCCGACCTCCTCGTCCTCGACGAGCCCTTCTCCGGGCTCGACCCGGTCAACACGAACCTCCTCAAGGACGCGCTCCTCGAGTGGAAGCGGGCGGGGCGGACGGTCCTCTTCTCGACCCACGTCATGGAGGTCGCGGAGAAGGTCTGCGACTTCGTCCTGATGATCCACCGCGGCCGCAAGGTCCTCGACGGCCCCCTCGCCGAGATCCTGCGCGGGCACGGGAGCGACTCCGTCGTCCTCGAGTACGAGGGGGATGGCGAGGCGCTGCGGGGGATCCCCGAGGTCGCCTCCTTCAATGACTACGGCAACTACGTCGACGTCCGCCTCGCCGCGGGCGCCGAGCCTCAGCGCCTGCTCCGGGCGCTCCTCGAGCGGGTCTCGATCCGGCGCTTCGAGACGAAGCGTTCCTCCCTGAACGACATCTTCCTCGAGAAGGTGGGCTCCCCCCGTGCGTAGGGCCTGGCTCGTCGCCCGCAGGGAGTACGTCGAGAACGTCAAGACGAAGGCCTTCCTGATCGGCCTCCTCCTCACGCCCGTCGCCATCGGGCTCTTCGCCGTCCTCCCCAACCTCCTCGAGAAGAAGGTCGGGCCGGCGGACGTCGTCGTCGCCGTGGCGGACGGGGGGAACGGGATCCTCGCCGCGCTGGAGAAGAAGGCCGAGGAGTACAACGCCCGGCCCGACGAGAGGCCGAAGATCCATCTCGAGCCGCACGAGGCGACGCCGGAGGACCTCGCCGGGCTGAAGGAGCGCTGGACGGAGCGCGTGCGCGGGAACGAGTTGAAGAGCTTCCTCCTCCTCGAGCCGGGGATCGTCGAGGGGGAGGGAGGCGTCAACTACTACACGATCCACGCCGGGCTCTTCGAGGTGCCGAGGACGCTCTCGCGGTGGGTGAACGACGTGGCGCGGGAGTCCCGCATGCGCGCGCGGGGGATCGACCAGGAGGACCTCGCCTTCGTCCAGAAGAGCGTCCCCCTCGAGACGCAGGTGATCGGGAGGGAGGCAACCCCCGGCCTCGGGGCGAAGGGGGAGGCCCTCGGCGCGATCTTCGCCCCGATGGCCTTCGTCATGCTCCTCTTCATCGGGATCATG
The DNA here is from genome assembly GCA_967798035.1 of uncultured bacterium. Lineage (GTDB taxonomy): Bacteria > Planctomycetota > UBA1135 > UBA1135 > JAKEFM01 > JAKEFM01. The sequence goes on along the minus strand of CBRGOK010000313.1, from coordinate 4,140 downwards.
ACGGTCGCGCAGGGCTGCCTGACGAGCCTCATCGAGGAGAAGTCGAACCGGATCGTCGAGGTCGTCCTCGCCTCCGTCTCCCCCTTCGAGTTCATGACCGGGAAGATCCTCGGGCTGGGGATGGTCGGCTTCACCCTCCTCGGCGTGTGGGGGTCCGGCGGGTACGTCGCCGCCGCCCTGGGCGGCGTCGCGAGCTTCGCGAGGCCCGACAACCTCGGCTTCCTCCTCGCCTACTTCGTCCTCGGCTTCCTCCTCTACGCGGCCCTCTACTGCGCGCTCGGATCGGCCTGCAACACCCTCAAGGAGGCGCAGAACCTGATGGGGCCGGTCATGCTCTTCCTCGTGCTGCCGCTCGTCCTCATGGTCCCGATCTCGCGGGATCCGAACGGCGTCCTCGCGACGGCGCTCTCCTATTTCCCGTTCTTCACGCCCTTCGTGATGATGAACCGGCTCGCGGCCTCGCCGAGGCCGGGAGGGATCGAGATCCTCCTCTCCCTCCTCGTCCTCGCCGTCGCCGTCGCCCTCGTGATGAGGGTCGCGGGCCGGATCTTCCGGGTCGGGATCCTGATGTACGGGAAGCCCCCGCGGCCCGCGGAGATCCTGCGCTGGGTGCGGGCCCGCTAGGGCTAGAGGAAGGTCGTGTTCGCGAGGTTGCCGAACTCCGGCGCGCCGGGCGGCAGCAGCACCGGCTGCCAGTAGACCGTCGCCCCGGTCAGCGCCGGGCTCGCGGGGGTGGGATAGAGGAACTCCCGCGACCCGTTGCCGAGGAAGGTCGAGGTCCGGACGAAGATCAGCCCCAGCGGGTCGACCTGCAGGTAGCCCCCGATCCCCCCGAAGGGAACCGGCGGGATCGAGCCGAGCGACATCGCGTACCCGAACGCGCTTGCCGCGGGCCCGAAGTACCGCACCCGCACCTCCCCGCCGGGAACCATGTCGTCGGAGGAGGCGACCGCGGGCACGTAGAAGAAGCCTTTGGGCACCCCCGTCGAGCCGGTGCCGCTCGTCACCGTCAGGTCCACCGGCCCCGCCGGGATCGGCATCAGGGAGGGAGGGGCGGTCGCCACCATCCGCGTCGAGCTCGAGGGGAACGCGAGGGTCGCCGTCGTCCCGTACTGCACCAGGCCGACTCCCGAGAAGCGGACCCCCTGGATCAGGGAGGCCGTCCCTCCGGCCGTGGGCCCCTGGGCCGGATTGAGCCCGAAGACGATCGGGCCGCTCCCGCCGAAGAGGTTGAACTCGTTCACGAAGCTCGAGGCGGCCTTGCGCGTGCTCGAGAGGCCCTCCCCCGGCGCGAGGGAGCCGAGCGCCCCGTGCGCGGCGCGAGCGGCCGTTCCCCCCGCTCCGGGGGAGGAGGCCCCCGCCGTGACGGCGAGGAGCTCCTCTCCCGAGAGGAGGTAGTTCGACGAGACCGCGATCTGCGCTCGCACGGATCCGGCGAGCATCGCGCCCGCCAGCCCGATCGAGAGAGACGTAAGAGTCTTCATGGTGGATCCGACTCCGCCCGACTAGAGCCGGAACATCAGGCCGGCCTTCTGGCACTTCGGGTCGGTCTGACCGTTCCCGGTGACGACCAGGCGCAGGAGGGCGCTCGAGACCTTCGCCCCCGCGGGGACGGCGGTCACGGGGCTCGCCTTCAGCGCGTCGGACGTGTAGCCCGCCCCCATGTCGAGGAGCGTGCTCCAGTTGCTTCCGCCGTCCGTGGAGTACTCGAAACGAGCGACGCCGGAACCGGACGGGATGGTCGAGAAGACCACCTGCCCGACCATGTTCACGGCCTGGGTCAGATCGATCACGAACCGGCTGCCGCCGTTCTCCATGTTCTCGATCCCTCCGGACGGGGCATTCGTGAACGTGTTCAGCCCGACGACGAGCGGAACGAAGGTCTGGAGCGGCCCGGGAGGACCCGTCGGCCCGGGCACGCCCGGGACGCCCTGAATCCCCGTGTCACCCGGAACCCCCTGAGGTCCCGGAACACCCTGAGGACCCGCGGGGCCGAGGAGCCCCTGCGGACCCATCGGTCCGACGGGACCCGACACGCCCTGGATCCCCTGGGGACCCTGCGGTCCCTCGGCACCGATGGAGCCCACGTCCCCCTTCGGGCCCGCGGGACCCGGTTCGCCCTGGATCCCCTGGGGACCCTGGGGACCGACGGCACCCTCGTCGCCCTTGGGGCCCGAGGGACCGGCTTCACCCTGGATTCCCTGGGGACCCTGCGGCCCCTCGGGACCGACGGGGCCCATCACACCGATGGGACCGGGAGACCCGGGTTCTCCCGGAACCCCCTGGGGTCCAGCCGGACCCAACGCGCCGGCCGGGCCGACAGGGCCGACCGCGCCCTGAGGTCCCGCCGTACCCTGAGGCCCGACGGGCCCCGTCGCGCCGACCGGGCCCATGGGCCCGACGACGCCCTGAGGACCGATGGGTCCCGGCGGACCCAGGGGACCCACGGGACCCGTGGGGCCCATGAGCCCGATCGGACCGGCAGGCCCCTGATCGCCAGGAACCCCCTGGGGTCCCGAAGCGCCGATGGGACCCGTCGGGCCGACGGGGCCGACGTTCCCCTGCGGCCCGATCGGACCCGCAGGACCGACCGGACCGGTGGCGCCCAAAGGACCCATCGGACCCGTGGGGCCGGGGACTCCCTGGAGTCCCTGTGCACCCGCCGGACCGATCGGACCGATGGGACCGGTGGCCCCGAGAGGACCCTGAGGTCCGGGAGCTCCGGTCGCACCCTGCGGGCCCACGGGACCCGTGGCGCCAAGCGGACCCATCGGACCCGGAGGCCCGGGGTCGCCTTGGATTCCCTGGGCACCCGGCGGACCGACCGGGCCGGACGGTCCAAGGGGACCGACGGTGCCCTGGGGCCCAACCGGACCGGGAGGACCAACCGGACCCGTGGCGCCCAACGGCCCCATGGGACCCGTCGGCCCGACAGGGCCCGGGAGTCCAGTCGCACCCGGAGGCCCGACCGGACCCGTGGCACCCAAGGGTCCCATCGGACCCGTCGCGCCTGTGGGACCCTGGAGTCCGGCAGGGCCGGGAGGACCCGTCGCGCCCAACGGTCCCATCGGACCCGTCGGGCCGGCAGGACCCGAGAGTCCCGCCGGACCGGGAGGACCAACCGGTCCCGTGGCGCCCAACGGCCCCATCGGACCGGTCGGACCGGGAAGACCGGCCGGGCCCGGCGAACCCACGGGACCCGTGGCTCCGACCGGCCCCATCGGACCGGGGGCCCCCGCAGCGCCCGCGGGACCCGCGGCGCCCGGAGCGCCGGCCGGCCCTGCGGGCCCGACGGGGCCCGGAGGACCGGGGGGCCCCACCATTCCGGTCGGCGGGCCCACCCACTGGCCGTTCGAATCGATCACGGAGATCCCGTTCACCGTCACGGAGTGCGGATGGATGTCCGCCCCCGCGACGTCGCGGGCGTTGAGGGCGTAGGGCACCGAGGCGATCCGGCGCCGCGGGCTCATCTCCGCGTCGGGCGCGACCGTGAGCCCGAGGTAGCGTTCGGATCCGTCGAAGAGGTTCGACGGGAGCGGGTTCACGCTCCCGAGGAGCACGGTCGCGACGCCGTTGACCACGGTCACGACATGCGCCTCGGAGAAGAGCGGAGAGCCGCCCGTCGCCGTCGGATAGACCGCCACGTTCACGGCCTGGGCGCCGGTCAGCGGGACGCCGACCGCGTCGGTCAGCCGCGCCTGGTAGCCCACGAGGAGGGGCGGGGACTGCGCGGCCGCGGTCGCCGCGAGGACCGCCGGGACGAGGACCATCCGGAACGATCGGAAGTGCATATTGGGCTCTCCACTCACTCCCCTCGGTCCCGTCATCAACGCACGGGGTGAACTCTCGAAGGACGCCGCGGCCAGCGAGGGTCAGCCGGAGCGGCAGCGAGGGTCGATGGCGACCGCGGACCCCGAAGCGGCGAAGGACTCGATGGGCCGGCCCCTTCGAACCGGATCGATGGGGACAGGCGCAACGGGTGCTCGGACGTCGAGGAGGCGATCTTCTCCCGGGGGGAAGGACGAAACCCTTCTCCCCTCGACCTCTACCGTAGGGAACCTTGCCCCACGGTTGGGGAATCGTCAACTCACGCCGGCCGCAAAACGCGGACGCGCCGGGTCGCCGGATCGACTCCGACGG
>CBRGOK010000312.1:0-5309 GCA_967798035.1 uncultured bacterium | reverse complement strand
TCGCGCAGGACCTCGTAGCGCACGCCGCGCACGCGCCGGTTCGACTCCATCCCGTCGAAGGAGACGGCGATCGAGTGCACGCCCTGCGCCACCAGGAAGTCGCAGCGCCGGTCCGTGAGGAGGAGCCCGTTCGTGTTGAATCCCACCTCGGCCCCCCCCGCGCAGGCCCGCCGCACGATCTCGTCGAAGTGGGGCGCGAGGAGCGGCTCGCCGACGATATTCAGGTTGACGAACCGCGCGCCCTCGAGCCAGGGGCGGAGCCGCTCGACCGTCTCGAGGGGTAGATCCTCCTCGAGGGCCGCCTCGGGGCGGCCGTAGTCCTTCGGGCAGTGGACGCACGCCAGGTTGCAGCGGCCCGTGACCTCGAGGAAGACCTGCTGCGGCGGGCGGTTCATCCGCCCGGTCGAGGCGTCGTAGTCGATCAGGGCCTCCTTCAGCACGGGGGCGCCTCCTCGCGCTCGAGATCGCGCTCCCGGCCGAAGAAGGACGCCAGCGGGGGGACCTGGAGGAGCCCGTCGAACGCGTTCGCGTCGCGGGCCCTCGCCACGACCTGGAGGGCGGGGCCGAAGGCGGCGAGCGTCGCCTCGATGGCCGCGGCGTCGTGGGCGTAGGAGGGGAGGAAGTTGCCGTTCGTCAGCACGCCGCGCTTCAGGCACTCCTGGACGAAGAGGGTCTGGAGCCCGAGCGGGGTCAGCCGGCCCGCGGGCGCGAAGGCGAGGGTCGTGCGCGCCGGCGGGCCCCGGAGCTCGGCCGCGACGCCGGCCCGCGCGCAGGCGCCGGAGAACCCCTCGATCAGCGCCTGTCCGACGCGGGCCAGGTGCGCGGTGACCGGCTCCCTCGCGAAGACGTCGAGGACGGCCCGCGCCGCAGCGAGCGAGAGGGTCTCGCCGCGGTAGGTGAGGCCGTAGCCCACGCGCGCGATCGCGCGGAGCACCTCGGCCCGGCCGACGAGCGCGGAGAGGGGCATCCCGTTGCCGAGCGCCTTCCCGACGCAGGCGAGGTCCGGCACGACGCCGAAGGCCTCCTGCGCGCCCCCGCGCGCCAGCCGGAAGCCGGTGAGGATCTCGTCGAAGACGAGGAGCGCCCCGTGCGCGCGGGCGAGGTCGCGCACGCCGGCGAGGTAGCCCGGCGCCGGGAGCTCGACGTTCGTCGGCTCCATGACGACGCAGGCGATGCGCGACCACTCGGCCTCGAACCGCGCGCGCAGCGCCGGGAGGTCGTTGTAGGGGAACGACCGCACGGTCGCGCGCAGGGAGGCGGGGATCCCCTCGCACTCCGGGACGCTCGCCAGGTACCAGTCGTGGAAGCCGTGGTAGCCGTGGACGAGGACGAGCTCGCGCCCGGTGTGCGCGCGCGCGACACGGACGGCCGCGGCGAGGACGTCGGAGCCGTTCTTCCCGAAGGCGACCCCCTCGGCGCAGGGGACGGCCTCGCGGACCCTCTCCGCCACCTCGATCTCGAGGGGGTGGAGGAGGGAGAGGAGCGGGCCGGCGGCGAGCTGCGCGGAGATCGCGCGCTCGACCTCCGGGTGCCGGTAGCCGAGGACGACGGGCCCCCACCCCATGATCCAGTCGACGTAGGCGCGCCCCGTCGTGTCGAAGAGCCGGCATCCCTCCCCGCGCTCCGCCAGGAGCGGGAAGAGGCCCCCGGGGTACCGGAACGCGCCCTGCGTGACGGTCCAGGTCCCCGCGGCGAGCACGGCCTGCGCCCGTCCCCAGAGCGACTCCGTGCGATCCGAGCGGCTGGCATCGGACGAGCTCATGGGAGGGGGTCGCGAACCCGGGGGGAATCCTAGACCCGGGCCGCCTCCTCGGCAGCCGGACGGCGTCCCCTCCCCTCCCCGCGGGGGATCCCGGCCCCCGGCGTCGTCCCGCCCGCGCCGGGGCTTGGGAAGGGGAGGATCGAGTCGAGGGGGGGCGCTGCCAACCCGAAACGTTCCGAATCACATGTTGCACGGTCCTATGAATTGCCTGAATCAAGTCCACGAGACTGGCTGATTCAGTATTGAGATTTCGATCGCGCCGGCGGGGGGAGAGGGGATCGCCCCCTCCCCGCGCCACGTCCCGCGATCCGCCCGGCCCGCGTCGCTTGACCCGGCGGCCCGCCGGTCCGTAGTCTTCCGCTCCCCCTCCGGGCCGGGGGTGTCGATCGAACGGCCGATTCGAGAATGGGAGCCTTCATGTCGCAATCGAGGTCGCCTCGTTTTCTTGGACTCGTCGTCGCCGCCTCCCTCGGGGTCGTCGGGCCGGCTCGCGCGCAGGGCCACCTCCGGTCGAGCCCGATCGCGCTCACCCACGACGAGCAGCGCCTGCTGTGCGTCAACCCCGAGTCGAGGACGGTGAGCATTTTCGACGTGTCGGGACCGCTGCCCGTCAAGCTCGCCGAGACCAAGGTCGGGAACGAGCCGAGCAGCGTCGTCGTGTCGCCGGACGACGCCCGGGCGTTCGTCACGAACGCCCTCGACGGCACGGTCGTGACCCTCGACCTCTCGACCCTGAAGAAGAAGGGGAAGATCCGCGTCGGGGTCGAGCCGACGGCGGCCGCGATGTCGCCGAACGGGACCCGGCTCTACGTCGCGAACGCCTCGTCGAACACCGTCTCGGTGATCGACGCGACCCTCCTGAAGCCGCTCGTCGTCGCGACGGTCGACCTGAGCCCCTTCGGCTCCTCCCCCCGGGCGATCGCCGTCACGGACGACGGGGACGCCGACGACGCGGACGAGACCGTCTTCGTCTCCCTCTTCTTCGCCGGGCTCGCGCTGGGCAAGTCGAGCGTCGAGGAGGGGCAGGACGACCAGCGGGAGGGACGCGTCGTCGCCTTCGGCGCCACGTCATACACGCCGCTCGGCGCCCCCAATCCGGTCGAGCTCGCCCCCCAGGCCGTGACGGGGTTCAACGCCAACGGCCGGCTGGCGCCCGGCACCGGGACGACCCCGGCCGTGGCCTCGACGAACCCGCAGACCTTCACGACCTCGACGGGCTGCTTCCCGAACCAGCTCGCCTCGGTCGCGATCCGCCCTGGAGGGTTCGCCTACGTCGTCAGCACGGGGGCCTCGCCGAACGGTCCGCTCCGCTTCAATTCGATGGCGCAGGGGCTCGTCTCCGTCTTCGACACGACGACCCGGCTCGAGGTGACGGCGGCCCAGACCGACCCGACCGTCCGCCGCACGGCGCCCCTCAATCTGAACCAGGGGATCAACCTCGCGACGACCCCGGCGCCGCGCCTCTTCCTCACGAATCCCGTCGCGATCGCCTGGCGGCCGGACGGATCCGACGCCTGGATCGCCGTCCAGCACGCGAACGCCCTCGTCCGGCTCACCGTCGACGCGGGGGGGATCCCGACGATCAACGCCCCCCTCGTCGCCGGGCCGAGCACGATCGCCCGCGTCGACCTCGAGAACCCGGGCGGCGCGGAGATTCCGGGGAAGGCGCCCCGCGGCGTCGCGATCAACGAGTCGGGGACGCGGGCGTTCGTGTTCAACTTCATCAGCCGGTCCGTGACGGCGGTCGACATCTCGAACCCGACGGCCCCCGCGATCACCTGGACGGCGCTCTCCTCCGCCCTCCCGTTGGCGGGGAGTCCGCAGGAGACCGCCCACCAGGGGGCGGAGCTCTTCTACAGCGGCCGCGGGCCGAACGGCCGGATGTCGAGCGAGGCCTGGGGGGGATGCATCGTCTGCCACCCGAGCGGCCGCTCCGACAACGTCACCTGGATGTTCGACGCCGGCCCGCGGCAGACGATCCCGCTCGACGGGATGTTCAACAAGAAGGCGCCGCACGACCAGCGGATCCTCAACTGGAGCGGGGTCCGCGACGAGAACCAGGACTTCGAGCTGAACACGCGCGGGGTCTTCGGCGGCCGCGGCCTGATCGACGACGACCGGCTCTTCCTCGCGATCGGGGGCGCGAGCGACGCGACGCCCACGGACTCGGCGCTCCTCGAGCAGTTCCAGCAGGTGACGGGAGCCGTCGGGACGACGAACGACCTCGCCGCGGGCGCCGCGCTGCCGACCCTCGCCGCCGGGCGCCGGGACTTCGCGGTCGCCACGCTCGCCGACGACCGGGTGTTCATCCTCGGCGGCCGGAGAGGGGCGGGGGACGGCACGCTCGTCCCGGTCACCGACGCGGTCCTCGAGTTCAATCCGCGGACGAACACCCTGACGACGAAGGGGTACACGGGCTTCACGCCCCGGCACTCCCTGGGAGCCGCGGCCGTGGAGACGCCTCTCGGCCCCCGGATCTACGCGATCGGCGGCTACGTGAGCACGGCGCCCACGACTTCGCCGACGACCCTCGTCGAGGAGTACGACCCCGCGACCGACCTCTGGCGCACGGTCGCGCCTCTGCCGACGGCGGTCGCGCAGTTCGGGATCGCCGCCGCCGGCGGAATCAACGCGGCGGAGTCGCTCCAGCTGATCCACGTCGTCAGCGGGAACACGGGCTCCGAGGGGGCCCCCTCGGTGGCCAACGCGAACCCCGTGCAGCGCTTCCAGGCCGACCCGGCCGGAGCGGGAACCTGGACCGCCTTCCCCGCGGCGGGACTGACCCTCCGGCGCAACCTCGGCGCGGCCGCCGCTCTCCGTGGCGTCTCCTCCCGGATCTTCGTGATCGGCGGCGAGGACGGCACGGGCACCGTCCTGCCGACGGTGGAGGAGTACACGGCGCAGGCCGTGGCCGTGGTCCCTCCCCCGCACACCTCCCTCCCCTCCCCGCGCGCGCGGTTCGGGATCGCGGGGTCCCTGAGCACGAACCAGATCTACGTGGTCGGAGGCGTCGACGAGCTCGGGGAGGACCAGGCGTCGGTCCTCGAGTACACCGTCGGGGCGAACCCCCAGCTTCCGGACCCGCCCGGTCCGCCGGGGACGCCGAGCGGGGCGTGGGTCACGAGGGGCAACCTGTCGGCCGCCCGCCGCGGGCTCGCGCTGTCGAATCCCCCCGGCGTGACGAACTTCCTGCCGGCGCGAAGCGGCGGGAGGGACGCCCGCCAGGACTCGATCGCGGCCTTCCTCGCGCAGGGCATCCGATCGAGCGTCGCGCCGGTCTCGAAGAAGGATCTCGCGGCGAAGCGGGGCCGCCTCCTCTTCAAGCAGCTCGATCTCGTCGAGCCGGGATTCAGCTGCGCGTCCTGCCACGGCGGGAAGAAGTGGACGCAATCGACGGTCGACTACGGCGCGCCCCCCTCGACGGAGGTCGGCCTGGGATTCGGCGCGGAGCGCGTCGTGGGCGCGGAGCTGCGACAGACGGCGAAGCAGGGGGCGAACGTCCTGATCAACGTCGGGACCTTCACCACGGGCGGGGGGCGGGTGAACG
>CBRGOK010000311.1:0-5310 GCA_967798035.1 uncultured bacterium | reverse complement strand
CTCGACTCCACGCGCAAGAAGGTCGACTTCCTCGCCCGCGCCCTCCAGGACCTCGCCATCCCGAACGCAAGGGCCCTGTGGGGGAGGGGAGAGGACCTCCTCCGCCGGGAGCGTTTCGACGGCGTCGTCGTCCGCGCCGGCGGGAGGCTCGCCCCCCTCCTCCGCCTCCTCGCTCCCGTCCGCCGCTCTTTCCGGTGGCTCGGCTGCATGAAGGGGCCGCGCGCCGAGGTCGAGCTCGACGAGGCGGGGCGGGCGGGCCTCCTCCGCGCCCTGCCGCTGGAGGCCTCCCACGCCTACGAGCTCCCCGGCGACGCGGGGATCCGGAGGCTCCTCGTCTTCCGCGGGGGCGGGTGAGGATGAGGGGCGGCCGGTTCCTCCGCCGCATCTCGGTCCTCCTCGGCTCCCTCCTCCTCGCCGCCCTCCTGGTCGAGGGGGCGGTCTGGGCCTTCGATCCCTTCGGCGTCCTCGACGGCTTCGACATGGAGCGCTACCAGAAGGAGCTGGTGGAGATGGCGCCGGGGAGCCCGCGGATCTTCCGTCACCGGCCGGACCGGGAGCTGCGCTTCCGCCGCTGGTCGATCCGCACGAACCGCGACGGTCTGCGCGGCCCCGACCGGGAGAAGCCGAAGCCGCCCGGGGTGAAGCGCGTCCTCTTCGTGGGAGACTCGGTCGCGTTCGGGTGGGGCGTGAAGGAGGAGGACACCTTCGTCGCGCTCCTCGAGACGGCGCTCGCGCCCCGGGGGCGCTTCGAGTGCGTGAACCTCGGCCACCTCTTCCACGACACGACGCAGGAGGCGGCGGCCTTCGAGGAGGTCGGGCTCTCCTACGAGCCCGACCTCGTCCTCCTCGTCTTCGTCGACAACGACGTCGTCCCGACGCAGGACTACTTCGCCGGCGCCGCCCCGCGGCCCGAGGCGAGCGAGGGGGCGAGGCGCGCGATGCGCGGCCTCGAGCGGCTCGCGAAGCTCCGGCCGTTCCTCCCGCGGACCCACGCGCTCCTCGCCTACCTCCAGGTCCAGGCGACGCCGGAGGCCCAGACCGGGGCCGTCGAGCAGTGGAAGGCGCTCGGCCTCGACCTCGAAAAGGGGTGGGCCCTCTCGCGCGCGGGGATCCTCCGGATGCGCGACCTCTCGGCCGCGCGCGGCGCGCGCTTCGCGGTCCTCGACATCTACCGCTTCGGCGAACTCGAGAAGCTCTGCGCGGCCGAGGGGATCCCCTACGCCTCGATCGACTTCAGCCCCGAGGAGCGCGCGACCGGCGTCCGCAACAGCGCCTCCGACGCCCACGCCAATCCGAACGGCCACCGCATCTACGCGCGCCACATCCTCGAGGCGCTCGAGCGCCTGGGCCTGCTATAGGACCGCGACGGCGACCGTGTTCGAGGTCGTGAAGAGCCCGTTCGGGCTCGCGCCGTCGGCGATCGCCCACTGGAACGGGACGACGGTGCCGACGAGGGCGGGGGTCGGGGGGACCGGGAGATTCCTGAGCCGGAACCCCGCGCCTGGGACCCCGGGAGGGCCCGGCAGTAGCTCGACGGGGGGGAGGAAGAAGATCGATCCCGCCAGCTGGACGCCGCAGCCGCCGATCGAGATCCCGACGGGGTCGAGCGCGGTCGAGGCGAAGAGGAAGGCGAGAGTTCCTCCTATCCCCCTGGACACCGAGAGGCCGAAGGTGCCGTTGCCCGGCGTCGGCGGGCCGCCGAAAGTCGCGGCCGTGGGCGCGATCCCGCCCGTCCCAGCGCACCCCGTTCCGAACGACCCGGAGCCCGCTGGGAGGCCGACCGCGGAGAGGAGGGTGACCCGCCCAGCGCTTGTCCCCGTGGGCGCGTCCGCCCCCGGGGTGCCAACGGCGACGTCGAAGACCCCGTCTCCGTTCGCGTCGCCCACCCCCGTCGCCGCCCATCCCGTGCCCCCCGAGGCCTGGGCCCCGTCGAAGACGAGAAGCGGGGTGCCGGTCGCCCCCGAGAAGACGCTCGCTCGTCCCGCGTCGGGGAAGCCGATCCCATCCCTTCGTGGCGCTCCGACGGAGAAGTCAGCGAGACCGTCGCCGTCCACGTCCCCGGTCCAGCCGACGGAATAGCCGAATCGGTCACCGGTCGCGCCGCCTGTCAGAGTGAGAACGGGCGCCCCCGTCGCGCCGGAGTGGAGGACGACGTACCCCGGCCCGACGGGGACCCCCGTCAGGTCGGAGGACTGGGGAGCGCCGACGAGGAAGTCCGCGAGACCGTCGCCGGTCGAGTCGAGCGGGCCCGCGACGGACCAGCCGAGGAAGTCTCCGGCTCCGGCGCCGGGAACAATGTAGAGGAGCGCTCCGCTCGCCGCGGAGAAGACCCGCGCTTCCCCGGCATTCCCGAGACCAGAAGGGTCGGCCAGGGGCGCCCCGACGATCACGTCCGGAACGGCGTCCCCGTCGAGGTCCCCGACCTCGGAGACGGCGTAGCCGAAGAAGCCCCCCGGCGAAACTCCACTGAGGACGAGGAGGACGGATCCGTCGAAGCCCGAGAGGATCGACGCCGCTCCGGGCTGAATCGGAGGAATCCCGGGTCCGGGGCTCCCGACGAGGAAATCGGCGTATCCGTCCAGGTTCTGGTCTCCCACTCCCGCCACCGACGAGCCGAACCTCTCTCCCGCCGCGGTCCCCGACAGGGTGAGAAGCGGGAGGCCGGTCGCGCCGGAGTAGAGCGTCGCCTGTCCGACGTTGGCAGAAAGCGGCGGAAGGTTCACGCCGGTGGCGGGGGCGCCGACGAGCAGGTCGCGCACGCCGTCCCCGTCGGTGTCCCCGACTCCGGAGACCGCTTTTCCGAATCCGGAGTACGGCTGCGTGCTCGCGAAGGGGAAGATGACGAGACCGTTCGCGCCGGAGTGGAGCCGGGCGCCGCCGGGAGGGCCGGCAAGGCTGCCGGTGATCCCGCCTGAACCCACGAGCAGGTCGCCGAGGCCGTCCCCGTCGAGGTCCCCCGTGGCGGACATTGCGGACCCGAGCTGCCAGTCGGAGAAAGGACCCGTCGCCTCCCAGACCGGATAGCCCTGGGGTAGCGCTCCCGCGACGAGAACCGAGGCGGCGCAGGCGGTGGCGAGGAGACGCGGGCGCGCTTCTCTCCGGATTCCGGCGGGGGAGGAGGACATCGAGGAGTTCCGGACTCGCAAGTAACTCTATCCCCGCTACTTGCCGCGGGTAATCCTGCGGCGGTCGGGACTCCGGACGCGGAGGAGTGACCCGTCCGAGGCGCTCCAGGACTCTCGGTCTCCGCAGTGGGGGATCCCCCTGCACGCGACAAGGGGAGGACCCGCCGGACGGGGGGCCGGCGAACCGGGACCGGGGGGGGCTCGGCGAAGCATGGCGGCTCCTGTCGGAGGGAACCGGGCCCCTCCATGCGACGTCCGCTCCCGGATCCGACACGATTCCCGGCATCCGAGCCCGGCTGCCGAGGAAGTGGGGGGGGGGCCGGGAGTCGGAAGGTGAGGCCCGTGAAACGACGCGGGCCCGTTTTCCGTACCTTCTGAATGGAAGCGGCGCCGGACCCCCCCTGGACCCCGAATGTCGCGCGAGGGATTCCCCATGAGAACCGCGCTCCTCGTGTGCCTCCTTGCAGCCTCCGCTCGAGCGGGAGCCTCCCTCGAGGGCCCGTGGTCGGTCAGGATCGAGCGGACCGGCTGGCAGCCCGAGATCGCGACCGGGACGCTCCTGCTCAAGGCAAAGGGCGGGAGCCTCGCGTTCGACGTCATCCTCTACGCGCGCCGCTACGACCTGGCGGACGTCGAGATCAGGGAGAAGCAGGTCTCCTTCCGGCTGGAGAGCGCCGAGTTCGACCTGCGATTCTCCGCCGAATTGAAGGGGAGCAAACTCGAGGGGCGATGCGACTGGAAAGGGTGCGGGGCCTTCCCCTTCACGGCGCAGAGGAAGGACACCCGCCCCGAGGAGCGGTTCGAGAAGGGGCTCTCCTTCGCCGGGTTCTTCCCGAAGGGCGACCCGAAGTACGGCGGCGCGGCGATGGACGAGCTGGTCGCGGCTGCGGCGGAGTCGGACACGGACGCCGTGATCGTCCTCAAGGACGGCAAGGTGGTCTGCGAGCGGACGTTCGGGCGCCCCGCCGGTCCCATCCACATCATGTCCGTCACGAAGTTCATGACGGCGATCGCCGTCGGGCTGCTCCTCGAGGAGAAGAAGATCCCGTCGGTCGACGCGCCGATCTCGACGTGGTTCCCCGAGTGGGCCGAGAAGGGGGTCGCGCTGCGCCATCTCCTCACGCACACCTCGGGGATCGAGGTCCACCAGGAGAACGGCCATCCCTCGGCCCGGCTGCTCAACGCCGAGAAGGACAAGGTCGCCTACGTCCGCGCCCTAAGTCTCGCGAAGCCGCCCGGCACGGAGCACCTCTACAACAACGAGGCGACGGCTCTCCTCTCCGGCGTGATCGCCGCCGCCGCGGGGGAGGAGGCGGACGCGTACCTCGCCCGGAGGCTGATGAAGCCGCTCGGCATCCGGGACTGGAAGTGGGACCGCGACGGGGCCGGGCACACCTACACGTACGCGAACCTCCAGCTCACCGCGCGCGATCTCTCGAGGATCGGGCAGATGGTCGCGGAGGGGGGGAAGGGGGTCGTCGCTCCGGAGACCATCCGGCTCCTCGGGAGCCCGGCGACCCCTCTCGCGAAGGGGCAGGGGCTGCTCTGGATGCTGCGTCTGGACGGGGCGGAGAAGGTCGTCGGCTACTATCACACGGGCTGGCTCGGCCAGACGCTCTGCGTCTTCCCTGAGCGAAAACTCGTGGGCGTCCGCCTGCGCTCGTTCAAGAACGAGTCGGACGCGGAGAAGCCGGAGTACCAGCTCGGGCGATTCCTGGCCCTGGTCGAGGGACTGCCGTAGATCGACGCGTCCGTGCGGGCGAGGACCCGTGAAAGGCCTCCGGACTCGGACCTCTTCCCCCTCGCTCCGGCGACGGGTATCCGTGGGGGAGTGAAGACGTGGATGCGCGGCCTCCTTCTCCTCCTCTCCCTCGGTCCGCCGGCCCCCGCATTCACCGGGAAACTCGCGCAGGCAAGGTCCCCGGACCCACCGAGGAAGCGGGTGCTCCGCGCGTCGGGGATGGTCGACGTGCGCGGCGGGCGGCTCGTTCCCGACGCCGCCGTGCTCGTCGAGGGTCACAAGATCGCGGCGGCGGGGTCGGCGGTCGACGTCCCGATCCCGCCTGGCGCCGAGGTGACCGACCTCGGGGCGGCGATCCTCCTCCCCGGCCTGATCGACGCGCACGTCCACCTCGCGTGGGGCGCCTCGCCGACCGGCGGCCCCCTCCGGGGGACCCAGGAGGCG
>CBRGOK010000310.1:0-5316 GCA_967798035.1 uncultured bacterium | reverse complement strand
TTCGCCGGCGAACCACTCAACGCGTCCTTCCTGGAAGGGGTTCCCGATCCGCGGCGGGACCCCGTTCGACTTGATCTCCGGCAGGCACGACAGCAGGGGGGCGGGGCACGAGGTCGTCGGGTCGCCGTAGTACCGGACGACGCCGAAGTCGCACTGGTCGACGACGACCTTCCCCGGGGTGCCCGCCGTGGTGACCGGAGGAGCGGGGTTCAGCGTGCCGGGGAGGGAGGCGACCCCCACCGAGCCGTCGTGGTTGTCGATGCCGATCGTCGCGGTGAAGGGGCCCGGCACGAACGCCGCGTGGTCGTAGTGGAACTCGACCCGGTCGTTCCCCATGCCGGGGACGACGACGTCGTAGGGGCAGGGGGGCGCGGACGCGACGATCGCGCCGGCCGAGCCCTCGTAGATCTTCACCTGGAAGGAGATGTTCCCCGCTCCCACACAGTCGCCGGAGGCGCCGACGAATGCGGCCATCTCGTGCCACTCGAACGTCATCACGCGGCAGCCGGGGGGGCCGTCCACCCGGTAGAACATCCCGGACCCGATCGGCCCGATCGGCGCGCCCTCGAGATCGTCCCAGAAGGGAGCGAGGATCGCGTTCGGCTGGGCCGGGCCGGGGACCGCGGCGTTCCCGAAGGCGCTCGCGAGGTTGCCCGCGCCGAGCTGGAGGTAGCCGTTCGAGTCCATCTGGGCGTGCTTCAGCGCGCGCCCCGACAGGGTGAACTTCCAGGGGAGCGGGATCTGCACCCCGTCGGCGTGCGCGGAGCCGTCGTCGTCGTAGCAAGGGGTCCCCGCGCAGGAGGGCCCGACTACGAGCGTCCCGGGCAACCCCTCGATGTGGCAGAAGGGCTCCTGGGGGACGATCGAGGACGTGAAGAGGTAGTTCTGCTCCGTGCCGCTGAAGGGGACGGGGGTGAGGCGGATGTCGCAGGGAGGGGTGACGGAGTTCGCGGCCCCGCGGTCGGTCGCGTCGACGCCGATCACCGCGGCGGGGGTGGTCCCCGCGCTGTCGAGACCGACGGTCGCGGAGGTCGCGAAGGTCGAGGGGCCGCCGCCCGCCACGAGGCAGGGGGCCATCACCGGGGGCGCGGTCGACCGGTCGTACCGGAATTCGATCGTGTCGCCCAG
This sequence comes from uncultured bacterium, assembly GCA_967798035.1. Lineage (GTDB taxonomy): Bacteria > Planctomycetota > UBA1135 > UBA1135 > JAKEFM01 > JAKEFM01. The sequence continues at coordinate 4,188 of CBRGOK010000310.1, read as the reverse complement.
TCCGGCGGTCGGCGTGGACCAGAGGACGGCCTGGAAGGAGATCGAGCCCGCGCCCAGTCCTCCCGCCGTCCAGGTGGCCATGTTCGTCCACTGCACGACGAGGGAGCCGGGTCCGTAGAAGCCGAAGTTGTAGGCGACCGCGGGAACGGGGAGGGCAGCGGCCGGCATGATCAGGTCGTCGTGCCAGGGCATGATCGCGTTGTTCGGCGTCGCCGCGTCGCCGGGGTGGTGGTTCGTGAAGGCCGTGCTGGCGGCCCCGAAGTTCGCGAACCCGTTGGTGCAGACGGCGAGCGGACCGGCCTGCGGGATGCAGTAGAAGTTGAAGGGGAAGCCCCCCAGGGGGACCGGCAGCGACGCGTCGTCCGCGCCGGCCAGGAAGCCGAGCACGACGGTCCCTCCGGCGCCGAGGATCGAGGCGTACCCGTTCGGGATCGGACTCACTCGGTACGAACAGGGAATCGCCGCGCCCGGCGGACAGGGGTCGTCCTGGGCTGCTGCGAGGGGGATGAGGGCGACGAGCGCCGCCCCGCCGGACAAGATGTTCGAGAGTCGCATGACTCGCTCCTTCCGCAGGCCCGTTACCCACCGGGCGCCGAGAGAGGGCCTCCCTCGGGGCGCCCATCGGGCGCCCGCCGCGTCACCGAAGGGTGAGGGGCGGCGGGCGCGCGGAACCTTCCGACGCGGAGCCGGAATCCGGCTCACGCAGTGGGATCATCTTGAGCCGCCGGCGAGCCTGGGACAACCCCCTCGGACCCAGTGGGCCGGGTCAGCCGCCGCTCGCGAAGAGTTCGGCTCGCTCCGGTCCCTTCGTCTTCGGCTCGAAGGGGCAGAGGTCGCGCAGGTTGCAGCGGTAGCAGGCGGGCTTGCGCGCCTGGCAGACGAGCCGGCCGTGCCAGATGAGGGCGTGCCCGCAGAAGATCCACTCCTCCCGGGGGAAGAGGGCGGTCAGGTCGGTCTCGATCTTCTCCGGCGTGTCCTGGCCCGTCAGGGCGAGCCGCTGCGCGAGACGGTGGACGTGCGTGTCGACGACGAAGCCCGACGGGATGCCGAAGGCGGTGCCGAGGACGACGTTCGCCGTCTTGCGCGCGACGCCGGGGAGGGTGAGGAGGTCCTCCATGGTCCGGGGGACCTCCCCCCCGTAGGCCTCGACGAGGCGACGGCAGGCGCCGCGGATCGACTTCGCCTTCGCGTTGTAGAAGCCGCAGGAGTGGATGGCGCGCTCGAGGGCGCCGCGGGGGGCGCTCGCGAAGTCGGCGGCCGTGCGGAAGCGGGCGAAGAGGTTGGGGGTGACGAGGTTCACCCGCACGTCCGTGCACTGCGCGGAGAGGATCGTCGCGACGAGGAGCTGGAGGGGGCCCTCGTGCCGGAGCGCGCAGGTCGCCCCGGGATGGGCCTCGTGGAGGAGACGGGCGATCTAGAGGGCGCGGGGGCGCGCGGCCTCGAGGTCGAACTTCCTCGGCTTGCGCTTCGGAGGCTTCCTCGCGCCGCGGGCTCGAGGGGGGCGACGGAGCGTGCGCGGCATCGGAGGTGCCGGGGACGCTAGCGGTGGCCCCGGAGGCGGGGAAGGGGGAGAAACAGCGCGGCCGCGGGGTTTCCGCGGCCGCGAGGAGAGAACGCGGACGACCGTGGCCGTCCTAGGGTTCGGTGATCGCGGTCACCTGGTAGTTGCCGACCCCCGCCCGCACCCGCCGGAGGGCCTCCGACGAGAAGGAGATGTCGATGGTCCCCGAGAGGAGCGCGTCGAGGAGCGTCCGGGTGGGCTGGAGGACGTCCCCGCCGACGAACATCACCCCGCGCAGGCGGGTCCCCTTCCCGCCGCCGACGAAGCGGACCCTGCCGGTGACGAAGACGTACCCGGCGTAGTCCCACCCTCCCGAGATCTCCAGGTCCCCCTCGACGAGGAGGACGCCGGCGCCGGTCGAGCCGCCGGAGATCTGGAGCGACCCGTGGGAGTAGGTGATGAGGTAGTTCGAGGTCTTCCAGTCCCCCAGCGTGCCGGTGTAGGACTTGGCGAAGTTGTTGAACGTGATGTCGGCGTAGGGGCGGAAGGCGTCGATCATCGACTGGACGTAGTTGGTCGTGCCCGGGGTCCAGGTCCCGACGCTCGGGGCCCCGCCCAGCCCGGAGACGAGGAGCTTCTCCTTCGTGGTGAGCTGGGTCTTCACCTGCGTCGGGGATCCGTCGATCGCGATCCCGTAGGTCGAGGGGCCCGCCAGGGTGCCGTCGAGGTTCGTGTCGGCGCCGCTCACGCGGAAGGCATTCCCGTCGAAGTCGACGTCGGCGTTCGGATCGAGGAGGGTGAGGGGAGCGGGCACCGTCTCCGGGAGGGAGGCGTCGACGAGGCGCAGCCAGCTCGTGATCCGGCTCTGCGAGGTGCCGAGATCCACCGTCGCGGAGACCCGCGCGATCCGCTCGTCGGATTCGTCGACCGCCCCGTCGCCGTCGTTGTCGGCGGCGTCCGAGCCCCAGAGGTCCGCCGTCGCCCGGAGCGACTCGTCCCCCTCGTCGGCGAGCCCGTCCCCGTCGTTGTCGATCCCGTCGGCCGACCAGTCGAGGGTGGTCCCCGCGGGCCAGGCGTTCGCGTTGAGGAGGACGGCGACGGTGTCGGTCGCCGACTCCGCCATGGCGAAGGCGCGCTGGCGCTCGCAGTCGGTGCGGGAGGCGCTCGAGCGGGCCTGCTCGACCGAGACGAGGGAGGCGATCGCCCCCCCGACGAGCACGACCGAGAAGAGGAGGATGAAGAGGACGGAACCCCGGCGAGACGCGCGCTCCATGGCCAACCCCCGTGTCCGCTCCGTTCCGATGTCCGTCCCCCGGTCTCCGGAGGAGATCGGGGGCGCGATGCGGGGCCCGGCGCAGGGGGTTCGGAGGGGAGGAGGGAGGGGCCGCGCGGCCCGCTCCGTCCGATGGAATCCGGCTGCCTGCACCATGAGTCCCCATGGCGCCCTCAGCAACCGGCTGCCCGTCCTCGGGAAGAGGGGTGGGCCCTTGGCTTTGCGTCCCGCCCTTTCGGACGGTTTGCCCTGGATGAAGGCGTTCTCTCCAGGAAAAAGGATATGGACGATGTCAAGTCGGCCCGGGACCGGCGCCCCGGAAACGGAAGCCGCCGCCCCGGGGCGGGGCGGCGGCGGCGGCAGCGCGACGGGGCTAGCGGCTCGTCGCGGGGATCTCCTTGAAGCAGAGGTACCAGTCCTTGCACTCGTACCCCTCGGTCGTCCGCTTCGTCGCGTCCGCCGTGGTCTTCGGCGGGGGGACGATGACCTTCTCTCCGGGCCGCCAGTTCGCCGGCGTCGCGCAGGCGTGCTTGTCGCTCGTCTGGATCGCGTCGACGAGGCGGAGGATCTCGTCCATGTTCCGCCCGTTCGTCATCGGGTAGTAGATCATCGCCCGGATCGTCCCCTTGTCGTCGATGAAGAAGACGCAGCGGACGGTCGCCGTGTCGCTCGCCGCCTTGTGGATCATCCCGTAGAGCTGGGCGATCCGCATGTCGCGGTCGGCGATCACGGGGAAGGGGATCTGGATCTTGAAGGTCGACTCGATGTTCCGGATCCAGCCGATGTGGGAGAAGCCGGAGTCGACGGAGAGGCCGACGAGCTCGACGTTGCGCTTGCGGAACTCCTCGTAGCGCTTCGCGAACTCGACGAACTCGGTCGTGCAGACCGGCGTGAAGTCGGCGGGGTGGGAGAAGAGGACGACCCACTTCCCGCGCTTCTCCGAGAGGCGGAAGGTCCCCTGCGAGGTCGTCGCCTCGAAGTCGGGCGCGGGCTCGTTGAGGCGGGGGAGGGACGGCGGGGAGACGAGGGTGGCGGGCTCGGACATGTCGACCTCCGTGCGGGTGGCGATTCCAGGTCCCGCCGTCCTCGGCGGGATCGGGGGCATGCTATCGAGGGAGGGCCCCGCCCGTCAGGGGCCGACCAGGATCCGGATCGCGTCCGAGGCGGATAGGAACGGACCGGGGAGGCCGACGACCACCCACTGGACGTCGACGGAGAAGCCGACGAGGGAGGCGGAGTTGGGGATCGGGGTGGCGAAGCCGGCCGCGCCGCCCGGAGCGACGACCGTGTTGAGGAGGAGCTACGGAAGGACCCGGAACATGCAGCGGGGGAGCCCGTACGGGGCGTGGGGGATGCCGGGCCAGGTCGTGGGGAGCGGCACGCCGACCGCGAGGGCGGCGACGCTCCCCGGCGT
>CBRGOK010000309.1:0-5319 GCA_967798035.1 uncultured bacterium | reverse complement strand
CCACGTCGAGTTCCTCGCGAGCGACGAGCTCGAGGGGCGCGAGGCGGGGACGGAGGCCGAGGGGGTGGCCGCGGCCTACCTCGCGTCCCGGCTCCACGCCTTCGGCCTGAAGCCCGGCGGGGACGGGGGAGGGTGGACGCAGCACTTCCGCCACGGAGAGCAGGAGATGCGCAACGTCGTCGGGATCCTCGAGGGGAGCGACCCGAGACGGCGCTCGGAGGTGGTCGTCCTCGGAGCCCACTTCGACCACGTCGGGCGAGGGGGAGCCCAGTCGGGGGGGATGGGTCCGAAGGGGGAGATCCACAACGGGGCCGACGACAACGCCTCCGGGACCGCCGCCCTCCTCGAGCTCGCCGAGGCCTTCGCCTCCGCGCCCCCCGCCCGCACGCTCGTCTTCGCCCACTTCTCGGGGGAGGAAAAGGGGCTCCTCGGCTCGAAGCACTACGTCGAGTCCCCCGCCCTCCCCCTCGAGTCGACCGTGGCGATGGTCAACATCGACATGATCGGCCGCAGCCGCGAGAGATACCTCTTCGTCGGCGGCCTCGGCACCTCCCCCGGCTGGCCCGCGATCGTCGCGAGAGCCGGCGAGTCGGAGAAGCTCGCGCTCGAGACGGCCGAGGGGGGGAGGGCCCCGAGCGACAACACCCCCTTCTACGAGAAGGGGATCCCCTGCCTCTTCCTCTTCACGAACATCCACGAGGACTACCACGGGCCGGGGGACGACGCGGAGAAGCTCGACTACTCCGGCATGGAGCGGATCGGCCGCGCGGCCTGGCGCCTCGTGGCGGAGGTGGCGAACGCGGAGGGGCGCCTCCCCTTCAAGGAGGCGGACTCCACCGCCCTCCCGGCCGACTTCGGGAAGCGGATGCGGGAGCGCATGGGAGGCAATCGCGTCCGCCTCGGCGTGAGGACGGGAGAGCCAGGCCCCGAGGGCGGCCTCCCGGTCGAGGAGGTCATCGAGGGGAGCCCCGCGGCTTCGGCCGGGATCCTCGACGGGGACCTCCTCCTCGCGATCGGAGACGCCCCGCTGCGCACGCACTCTGAGCTGATGACGGCGCTCGGCAAGCTCAAGCGCGGGGAGTCGGCGCGCCTGCGGATCCGCCGCGGCGAAGAGGAGAAGTGGGTCGAGGTCTCCTTCCCCGCGGAACCCCGGACCGCGCCGCGTGGGAAGGCCGCCTCCCCCGAGTCACGCCCCGCGCGGCGCGATCCCTAGGGCGTCCGCGACCAGCCGGGCGAACCGCCGCAGCTTCCCCGCGCGGTCGTGCGGCAGCCCGTCCGTCCCCGTCTCGGCGTAGACGAAGAGGCCGGCCCCCGCGAGGCGGGGGTCGGTCCCGAACCGGCGCACGTCGTTCCAGGGGTCGGGGAATCCCTGGAGGTCGAAGACGACGGCCCGGGGCGTGGCGGCGTAGACCGACTCGCGCTCCGAGAGGAGCACCGTCTCGATCCCCGCCTCCGTCAGGGCCCGGCGCAGGTCCTCGACGACGGCGGAGCCGGAGGAATAGAGGACGACGGGGGAGGGCACGACTTCCCCTGTTAGGGGAGGGACCCGGGAGTCTCGATGGGCGGGGAGATCCCGTGCTCTCGGGCGCGCAGCGTCGTTCGCAGCTGGCGCGCCGCCTCTTCGAGTTCCGGGACGATGGCGGTCGACTCCGGCCTCCCCGAGGCGCGCAGCCACTTGGCGGTTCGTCCGAGCCGGCGGGCGACGCCGCGGAGGAGGTCGCGCAGATTCTGCCCGGCTCCGGCCTCGTCCGTGAGGGCCCGCAGGAGCACCAGGGTTCCCAGCGCTTCCTCCCCCCTTGTCATCGGGTGGGTCTCGACCAGGACCCGCCGCCCTTCCGAGAGCTCCAGCCTCCGCGCGGAAGGGGTCCCGCCCAGGGCGCGCAGGCGATCCTCGCGGATGGCTCCGCGGAGGACGGGGTCCGCGATCGAGCCCTCGAGGGAGGCGCCGACGGCGGCGTGCGTGGTCCCGCCGATCCACGAACCCGCGGCGGGGTTGAGGAGGAGGATCCCGCCGGCCCGGTCCGCGAAGACGATCCCCTCCCCCACCCGCTCGAAGGCGAGGAGCATCCGCTCGAGCTCGTTCCGGAAGATCTCCTGGAGCTCCCGGAAGGCGTCCGATCGCTCCGCGATCTCCCGTCGCGCCTCCGTGAGGGCGAGCCGCAGCCCCCCCGGCTCGGCCGGGACGCCGGAGCCTCCCTCCTCCGTCCGGCGCGCCGCCCGGAGGACCCGATCGGCCGCGTCCCCGGGCTCCTCTCCCCCCTCGACGAGGTACTCGCGCGCGCCGGCCCGCAGCGCGGCGAGGATCTCCCCGGCCTCGGCGGGCCCGACCGCGACGAGCGGCAGGTCGGGGACCTCGCCCGCGAGCGCCTCGAGGAGCCTTCCCCCTCCGGGAAGGGGGAGTCGGCCCGGGACGACGGCGGCCGCGAACCTCTGGCGACGCGCGCATAGCCGTGCGTCGGTCGCTCCCGTCGCCTCCTCCACCTGCGCGCCCCGCTCCTTCAGGCTGGCGGCGAGGAGCTCCGCGAGGGAGGGTTCGGCGAGGAGGATGCGGGCCGGGGAGGCGGTCAACTCGGGCTGGAGGGGCAGGCGCTTTTCGGCGGCCGTCGGACCGCGGGATGAGGCCCCTGCCGGGTTGCGGGGGGGGCCCCCGCCGGGTTGCGGGGGGTGAAACGGACGTTAGGGTTCTGTTCGTCGCCCTTCCCATGCCCCGGATCGAATCGATCCCGGTTTCCCGTCCCGCGCCGCGGCGGATCGCGCATGTCGACGTCGACGCGTTCCTCGCCTCGGTCGAGGTCGCGCGCGACCCGTCCCTGCGCGGCCGTCCGGTGATCGTCGGCGGGCTCCCGGGGGAGCGGAACCTCGTGATGTCCTGCTCCTACGAGGCGCGCGCGCGGGGGGTCGCGCCCGGGATGGGCCTGTGGGAGGCGGCGCGGCGCTGCCCCGAGGGGGTCTTCCTCAGGGGGAGCGCGGCCGCCGCCGCGGCGGCGCGGGAGGCGGTGCGGGTGATCCTCGAGCGCTGGACGCCGCTCGTCGAGGTCGCCTCGATCGACGACTTCTTCGCGGACCTGACCGGGACCGAGCGCCTGCACGGGGGGGCGTTCCGGGCGGCCGAGGGGATGGCGTGCGCGATCCGCGCGGAGACCTCCCTCTCCGTGACGATCGGGATCGCCTCCGACCGCACCACGGCGAAGGTGGCGGGGGACCTCGCGAAGCCGGGAGGGATCGCGGAGGTCTTCCCCGGCGCGGAGCGCGCCTTCCTCGCCCCGCTCCCCGCGCGCGACCTGCCGGGGGTGGGGCCCGGGATCGGGCGCTTCCTCGAGCGCGCGAACGTGGCGACCGTCGGGGAGCTCGCCGCGGCCGGCGAGGCGCTCCTCGAGGCGACCTTCGGCGAGCACGGGCGCGCCCTCTGCCTCCGCGCGCGCGGGGAGGACCCCTCCCCCGTCGAGGCGGGGAGGCTGCCGCGCGGGATCGCCCGCGAGACGACCTTCGAGCGGGAGACGGCGGACCGCGAGGAGATCGAGGGGATGCTCTTCTATCTCGCCGAGCGGGCCGCCGCGCGCGCGCGCGCGCTGCGGTGCACCGCGCGGGCCGTGGCGGCGAAGGTCCGCTTCGCCGGGGGGACGGAGGCCCGGAAGGAGGCGGCGCTCCCCGCCCCGAGCGACGGGACGGCGGCGATCGGCGCCGCCGCGCTCGCCCTGGCGCGGGGGATGCTCCGACGCCGCGTCCTCGTGCGGCTCGTCGGGGTGAGCCTCGCGGGGCTCGCCCCGCGGGGGCCGGGCACCCTCGACCTCTTCGACGAGGAGGGGCGCGCGCGCCGGCTCGACGGCGCGGTCGACCGGGGGCGCGCGCGCCACGGCTTCGGGGCCCTCGTCCGAGGCCGCTCGATCGCGCTCCTCGGCCGCTGTGTGCGGGGGGCGGGCGGCTTCGTCCTGCGCACCCCCTCCCTCACGCAGTGAGCCGCCGGGCGCCGCTCGCGTGTTGCGCGGAGGGCCTCGGCCTGCGAAAACTCCGCCCCCCCCGAAGAACAGGAAACCCCTTGGCATCCACCCGAACCCTCCCCGCCGCCGCCCTCTCGATCCTCCTCCTCCCGGCCCTCGCCGCGGCGCAGCCGCGCGGGGTCCAGCCCGTCCTCGGGGGGCTGTGGGAGGTGAAGATCAAGAGCACCCACTTCGCCTCCGGCGGAGCGAAGACCACCGGAAACGTGACGGCGCTCGTCGAGATCGTCCAGCCGGTTCCCTTCGAGGGGGTGCCCTTCTCGATCGGCACCTTCCCCTCCGCGTTCGGGACGGTCCTGTTCCCGGCGACGACCGGAGACTTCTTCCTCGACTACTTCGTCACCACGGCGCCCGGCGCGACTCTCACCGCCACCTTCAAGATGAACGCCACGACGGGCGAGGTGAAGTCCTTCAAGGGGAACCTGACCCTCGACGTCTTCGAGGGCGGCGGGGGAGTGGTCGTCGCGACCCTCAAGGGGAAGTTCCTCGGCGCGGCCCCGCTTTCGAACTCCATCTTCTCGGCGAACTTCGAGGCGGGGCTCGGCGGCTACACGGAGACCGACTTCGCCGGCGCGCCGGCGGCCACCCTCTGGCACGCGGAAGGCTTCTGCGCCGCGGCCACCGCGATCCCGCCGGGGATGGGAGCGGGCGCGGCCGCCTACAACCAGGGGGACCTGGGGGCGCCCGACTACACCTTCGACACGGGGGTGGCGAACACGGGCGCCCTCCAGAGCCCGCCGGTGGCGGTCCCCTCCGGGACGAAGGGACTCCAAATCATCTTCGACACGCTCAAGGAGGGAGAGGAGGGTGCCTCGTTCGACCAGGGCTTCGTCGAGGCGCGGGAGGTGGGGGACCTCGGGTGGGGTTCGCTCGCGCAGATCGTGAACATCGCCGGTTGCGGCGACGACCCCGTGGCGGTCACCATCGGGTTCGGGAAGAGCACGATCTCGTCCCTCGTCGGATCGTCCTTCGAGCACCGCTTCCGCTTCGACTCGGTCGACAACACCCTCAACGACTTCCTCGGCTGGTACGTCGACAACGTCGAGATCCTCGCCTTCCCCTAGAGCCGAGGACCTTCCCCAGTTCCGGGCCGCCGCCGAGGGGATCGGCGCCGGTCCGGAGCCGGGTCGAGACGTGGGCGCTCGGCCTTCCGGGCGCCCCGCTCGTTTCCGCCCCGCGTCGACTTGACGCTCTCGGGAACATGGAGGACTCTTCTTCGTTCCTTCCGCCCTCCTCGTGGCTCTCGAGAGGTAATTCTCATGGGAAAGTCGACCGTGCCGATGCTCCTCCCCGCCGTGCTCCTCCTCGCCTCCGCGGCCCGTGC
>CBRGOK010000308.1:0-5350 GCA_967798035.1 uncultured bacterium | reverse complement strand
AGGTGCAGCAGGCGTCCGAGGCCGCCTTCACGGCGGCGGTCGTGTTGACGTAGGTGACGACGGCGAGGTCGGGGTAGAGGGCGCGGAGTTCCCGCTTGCGGGCCTCGAGGGCCTCCGCGCTCGCGGAGTCGGCGAGGGTGCAGCCGGCCCGCAGGTCGGGGAGGAGGACGCGGCGGGAGGGGTTCAGGATCTTCGCCGTCTCCGCCATGAAGTGGACGCCGCAGAAGACGATCGTGTCGGCGGTGGCGCCCGCGGCGGCCCGGGCGAGCTCGAGGGAATCGCCGACGAAGTCGGCCACCTCGAAGATCTCGGGCCGCTGGTAGTTGTGGGCGAGGACGACGGCGCGCCGGCGGCGCTTGAGGTCGGCGATCTCCTCGACGAGGGAGGCGATCCCCTCGCAGGCCTCCAGGGTGTAGGTCTCCCCGTCGAGCGGGGCGAGGCGGGCGCGCAGGTCCTCGGCGAGGGGCGGCAGGGGGACTCCTTTGCGTAGGGGCTACGCATAGTAGGGCGGGGGGGGCCTCCGTCAACCGGGCCTTGACGGAGGGGAGGGAGGCGGCCTACAAGGAAAGGGCCGGCCGGGGGGAATTCCCCCCGACGGTGAGTCCCCTGGTGGGGCACGACCGCTCTTTCCCCGATCGATCGGCGCGATCGCCGCAGGGTCTCCGCGGCCCCGGGAAGACGGTGAGAATCCGTCACGGTGCCGCCGCTGTGAGTGGGACGAAACTCCGCGCTCTGCCACTGGCCCCTCCGCCGGGTTGCCGGCCGGGGCTGGGAAGGCCGGAGGAGTAGGACGAACCACGAGTCAGAAGACCGTCCGCGGAACCCCTCCTTCACCGAGTCTCCGTGCCAAGAGATCCGTGGAGGTCGCCGGTGGGTCTTCCCGACCCCGGCCCCCCACGGGCCGGGGTCTTTTTTTCCCGGCCCGCGAGAGGCCGAACCGGCGCACGTGCGACGGCGCGTGGACGGTCCGCCGAAGCGAGGGATCCGAGCGAATGCTTCGGCGATCCGTCCACCTCCTTCGGGAAGACCCAGAAAGGACCGTCCCATGCGTCGAACGTCCGGATGCATCTCCCTCCTGGCCGCCCTCCTCCTCGCGGCCGCCGGCGCCCGGGCCCAGGGCCCGACGATCGCCGGGTCCGTCAGTCTCGCGGGCCTCGGCATCCCGACCAACTCCGCGGACCCCTTCGGCCTCGCCGTCTCCCCCGACGGCTTCCTCTGGGTCGCCGTCGCGGGGGACTCCTGCTTCAACCCCCCCTTCTGCAACAACAACGTCGTCGCGAAGATCGACCCCGTCGCGATGGCGGTCGTCGGGACCGTCACGGTCGGCTTCTTCCCGGAGGAGATCGCCTTCACCGTCGACCCGGCGCAGCCCGGCGTGCCGCGCTGGGGTTGGGTGACCGTGAACGGGGATGGGTGGATCGCCCGGTTCGGGGCGGACCCCGCCCTCCCCGACTACCTCGCGGTGACGGGCGTCCTCCCCTTCCCGACGGGGCAGTACGGCCCCTTCGGGATCGCGGCCCACCCGACCCTTCCGCTTGTCTACGCGGGGGACTTCAACTGCTCCGGGACCGTCTACGCAATCGCGGTCAACAGCAACCCCCTCATGACCGTCCCCATTGCGAACCTCTCCATCCCCGGCTGCCACGGCCGGCTCGCGTTCGCGGGGAACCTCCTCGTCGTCCCCACGACCGACTACTCGAACTTCCCCGAGGTCTGCGTCCACGTCTCCGCCATCAACCCGATCGCCTCGAACGTCGTCTGGACGCGCTGCCTCGGCTGCTCCTCGACCGGCTTCCCGAGCGGCCAGGACGTGGCGACGAACGCCGCGGGGGAGGCCTTCGTCCTCCCCTACGACCTCGGCGAGAGGGTCCACCTCCTCGATCCCGCCGAGGGGGGCCTGAGCCGGACGATCGCGACCGGCCTCGGCTTCGCGCAGCAGGGGATCGGGATCTCCCCGGACGGCTCGCTCGTCGCCGTCACCGACTTCCTCCAGAACTCCGTCCTCTTCCTCGACGGGGTGAGCCACCAGCGGCTCGCGGTCGTGTCGTTCGCGCCGTTCCGCAGCCCGAACGACGTCGTCTTCCTCGGAGGGGACGCGTGGGTGACCGCGCAGAACTCGCAGGCGGTCGTCAAGATCACGAACCTCCCCTCCCCGGTCCCCTCCCCCTCCGCCCTTTCGCTCGACACCACCACCGCGCCGCCGATGCTCGGCGGGGCGACGACGATCACCCTCACCGGGGGGAGCCCGCAGGCGATCCTCTTCTCCCTCTCGGACCTGGCGGGAGCGATCGGCGGGGGGCTCGCCCTCGAGATCGGGGCCTTCTCCGTCGTCTCCTCGGGCCCGGGCCCGGTCCTCGCGATCTCGGTCCCGATCCCGAATCTCCCGGGGCTCGACTGCGTGCCGGTCTTCCTCCAGGGGGTCGGCGCCCTCGGCGCCTCCCCCGCGCTCTCCAATCCGATCACGGTGATTCCGCAGTGAAGTTGAAGGGCCGCTTCCTCGCGGCCCTCGGGGTGGCCGCGGGGGTTTCCTGTCTGGAGCCGGCCCCTCCAGCTCCGGAAGGGCCCTCGCGGCGCCTCGTTAGCTTGAACCCGAGCCACACGGAGACCCTCCTCGCCCTGGGAGTCGGCCCCTCGATCGTCGGGATCTCCGACTTCTGCCCGCCCGTGGAGGGGGCGAGCCGCGTCGGCACCCTCTACTCCCCGGCCCTCGAGTCGATCGCGCGCCTGAAGCCCGACCGGGTCTTCACGGTACTCAAGGAGGACCACGCGACCCCTCGGCGGCTGAAGGACCTGGGGATCCCCGTCGTCTGCCTCGATCCCCAGTCGCTCGAGGAGGTGATCGCGTCCGTCTCGACGATCGGGGCCGAGGTGGGCGTGCCGGATCGGGCGGCGGCGCTCGCGGCGGCGCTGCGGCGGCGGCTCGAGGGCCTTCGGGCCCGCGCGGCGGCGCGCGGGGAAGGGCCGCGCGTCTATCTCGAGCTCCAGGACACTCCCCTCTGGACGGCGGGGCCCGGCTCCTTCCTGCACGAGGCCCTCCTCGCGATCGGCGCGCGCAACTGCTTCCCCGACCTGCCGCGCGCCTACGCGCCGGTCTCCCCCGAGGAGGTTCTGCGCCGCGACCCAGAGGTGGTCGTCTCCCTCCACGCGAAGAGGGCGGACATCCGCGCCCGCCCCGGCTGGGAGGGGGTCGAGGCGATCCGCCGCGGGGCGATCGTCGACGACCTCGGTCCTGGCGCGCTCGCCCACGCGAGCCCGGGCCTCTTCGACGGGATCGAGCGCCTCGAGAGCCTGCTCTATCCGGGAGGGGGGGCGAAATGACGCGGGCGGGAGACTTCTCCCGGCTGGCGACCTTCATCGCGGGGCTGGGCCTCGTCCTCGCGGGAGCGCTCGCCACGGGCCCGGGGGGATGGGCCCCGCCGGAGATCTTCTGGAACCTCCGGCTCCCCCGCGTGCTCCTCGGGGCGGCGGTCGGCGCGGGCCTTGCCGCGGCCGGGACCGTCATGCAGGGGCTCTCGGGGAACCCCCTCGCCGATCCCTTCGTCCTCGGCTCCTCGAGCGGGGCCGCCGTCGGCGTCGTCGCCGCGCGGGCCCTCGGGATCTCGCTCGCCTCCCCCGCCGTCTTCCTCGCCGCCGGGGTGGGGGCCTTCGGCGCGCTTGCGGCGACCTGGGGCCTCGCGCGGAGCAGCGACCGCCTGCCGATCGAGCGCCTCCTCCTCTCCGGCGTCGCCGTCTCCACGCTCGGCAGCGCCCTCGTCCTCCTGGGGCTCCACTTCGCCGGTCAGGACGCCTACGTGATCCTCTCCTTCCTGGTCGGCAACCTCTCCGGCTGCGACCGCCGGTTCCTCGCGATCGGGGGGGGGACGATCCTCCTCGCGGTGGTGGCGCTGTGCACCTTCGGGCGCGCCATGAACGCCCTCGCCCTGGGGGACGAGAAGGCGCGGACGCTCGGCGTGCGGACCGAGCGCGCGAAGGCCAGCCTCGCCCTCCTCTGCTCCGGGGTCGTCGGGGCCTCCGTCGCGGTGGCCGGGATGATCGGGTTCGTCGGCCTCCTCGTCCCGCATCTCGCGCGCCGGATCGTCGGCCCCGACCACCGGATGCTCCTGCCAGCGAGCGCGATCGCGGGCGGCGCCTTCCTGGTGATCGTCGACACGGTCGCCCGCACCGCCGCCCGCCCCTCGGAGTTCCCCGTCGGGGTGATCACGGCGCTCTTCGGGGCCCCCTTCTTCCTCTGGGTGCTCCGGCGGCGGACCCCCCTCCTCGCATGACGGCCGTCCTCGAAGCGCGCTCGGTCTGCGCCGGCTACGACGGCGTCGAGGTCCTCCGTGGGGTGACCCTCGAGGTCCGCCGCGGCGAGCGCCTGGCGATCGTCGGCCCCAACGGCTCGGGGAAGACGACGCTGCTCCGCGCCCTGGCGGGGGTGCTGCGGCTGCGGGGCGGGAGGATCCTCCTCGAGGGGCACGACCTCCCGGCGATGTCACCTCGCTGGCTCGCGCGGCGGCTCGCGCTCCTCCCGGCGGAGACGGAGAGTCCCTTCGCGTTCCGCGTCCGGGAGTTCGTCGCGATCGGCCGGCTTCCCCACCGCCGCTGGTTCGACCGGGAGGGGAAGGAGGACGCGCGGGCCGTCGAGCGGGCGCTCGTGGCGACGCGCACCCTCGACTTCGCCGAGCGCGACATCACGACCCTCTCCTCGGGGGAGCGCCAGCGGGTCTTCCTCGCCCAGGCGCTCGCGCAGGAGCCCGAACTCCTCCTCCTCGACGAACCCTCCGCCCACCTCGACATCGCCCACGAGGTCGAGATCTTCGAGGGCCTCCTCGCGGCGAACCGCGCCGGCCTCGCCTGGGTGGCGGTCCTCCACAACCTGAACCTCGCCGCCGAGTTCGCCGAGCGGATCCTCCTCCTCCACCGCGGGAGGATCGTCGCGGCGGGGTCCCCGGAGGCGGTCCTGCGCCAGGAGATCCTCGAGCCGGTCTTCGGCGGGGCGCTGCGGGGCGACCCCAACCCCATGAGCGGCGCGCCCAACGTGCGGCTCGCGCCCCGCGTGGGTGGGTCCGCCGCGCTCGGGGTCTAGACCAACGGCCGCTCCCGCCGGCCAGGAGTCCTCCGCCATGACCTCCCCCTACGGGGCCTCGTTCCCGCGCTCGCGAAAGGTCCACGTCGAGGGCCCCCTCGGCGTGCGCGTTCCCTTCCGCGAGATCTCCCTCGGGGGGGGTGAGCCTCCCCTCCGGGTCTACGACACCTGCGGGCCGTCCGAGGCGCCGGGCGGCGGGGGGCCCCGCCGGCGGGGGGCCAGGGGGCCCACGCGCCGCCGACGCGGGGGGGGGGGGCGCCGCGCCCCCCCCGGGCGGCGCCG
>CBRGOK010000307.1:0-5352 GCA_967798035.1 uncultured bacterium | reverse complement strand
GGGGAGCGCGAAGAGGTGGTGGGCCTCGATCACCTCGAAGGCCTTGTTCATCATCGTCGCGGAGTCGACGGTGATCCGGGGGCCCATGGACCAGGTGGGGTGTTGCAGCGCCTCCTCCGGCGTGACGGAGGCGAAGGATTCGAGCGGCGTGTCCCGGAAGGCGCCCCCGGAGGCCGTGAGGTAGACGCGCCGGACGTCCGCGAGCTTCTCCCCCCGGAGGCACTGGAAGATCGCGGCCGTGCATGCGGGGGGGGGGCGGGGGGCCGCCGGGGTGGTGGGGGGCGCGGGGGCCCCGCGCCAGGGGCATCAGGACCTCGCCGGCCGCGACGAGGGATTCCTTGTTCGCGAGGGCGATCCGGCTCCCCCTCTCGACGAGGGCGTGGGTCGAGGGGAGGGCGGCGGCCCCGCTGATCGCCTGCACCGCGACGTCGAACCGGGTCTCCGCGGCGAGCCGCACGGCGGCCTCGGGGCCCTCGAGGAGGCGGCAGGAGGCGGCGATCTCGCGGCGGACCGTGGCGGCCGACGCCGCCTCCTCGATCGCGACGGCCTCCGGGCGGAACCGGCGGACCTGCTCGAGGAGCTTCGGGGCGCTTCGCCGGGCCGCCAGCGCGACGACACGGAAGGCCTCCGGGCTCCCCTCCACGATCCGCAGGGTGCTCTCGCCGACCGACCCGGTCGACCCGAGGAGGAGGATCGACTTCAAGGGAGGAACCCGCGGGGCGCCGGGGGCGGGACCGCGGAGGGGTGGGGGGCGCGGGGATTCACGGATCGAGAAGCGCGCAAGATAGCACAGGGACGGAGCGCTTCCCTCCTGCCTCGCGGCGCGTTTCCTGCGGCCCCCCACGTGGATATAAGGATCTGGCCCAATGTGGAACGACGAGCCGGCCTTCTGCCCGAAGTGCGGGGAGCGGCTCCGCACCCGCCGGGTCGAGGGGCGCGCGCGCCCCGCGTGCGCCTCCTGTCCCTACGTCTTCTACCGCATGCCCGCCTCCGCCTCGGCCGCCGTCGTCCTCGAGGGGGGAGCGGTCCTCCTCGTCAAGCGCAGGAACGAGCCCTACCGCGGCGCCTGGACCTTCCCGGCCGGCTACCAGGAGGTGGGGGAGACCCCGGCCCAGACCGCCATCCGCGAGGCGCGGGAGGAGACGGGGATCGAGGTGGCCGTGACCCGGCTCCTCGACGTCCTCTACACGAGGGACGACCCGAGGAAGCCGGGCAATCTCGCCGCCTTCCTCTGCCGGCCCAGGGGAGGGAGGCTGCGGGCCGGCGACGACGCCGAGGAGGTCGCCTACTTCCCGCTCCAGGAGGTGCCCCGGGAGATCGGGTTCCGGAACAACCGGATCCTCCTCCAGAGGGTCCGCCGCGAGTTCGGGGCGGGAAATGGCCGGAGGCGCGCCCGGTGACGGGACGGCCCCTCACCTACCGCGACGCCGGCGTCGACATCGAGAGGAAGTACCGCGCCACCCGCGCGGCGCTCGGGGCGATCCGGCAGACCTTCACCCCGAACGTCCTCTCGGACATCGGCCTCTTCGGGGGGCTCTTCCGCATCGACCCCTCCTGGAAGGAGCCGGTCCTCGTCGCGACGACCGACGGCGTGGGGACCAAGCTCAAGGTCGCTCTCCTCGCCGGGCGGCACGACACGGTGGGGATCGATCTCGTGAACCACTGCGTGAACGACGCCCTCGTCCAGGGGGCGCGCCCCCTCTTCTTCCTCGACTACATCGGGATGGGGAGGGTCGAGGAGGGGGTGATCCGCTCGCTCCTCGAGGGATGCGCCGCCGCCTGCCGGGCGAACGGCTGCGCCCTGATCGGCGGGGAGACGGCCGAGCTCCCCGAACTCTACCCGGCGGGGGAGTACGACCTCGTCGGCTTCCTCGTCGGGGTGGTCGAGCGGGCGAGGATCGTCGACGGCTCTGGCGTCCGGGCGGGCGACCGCCTCCTCGGGGTCCCCTCGAGCGGCCTCCACACCAACGGCTACTCCCTCGCCCGCAAGATCGTGTTCGACCGCCTCGGGCTCTCGGTCTCCTCCAGGGTGGATCGGCTCGGGACGACGGTGGGGGAGGCTCTCCTCCGCACCCACCTCTCCTACCTCCCCGCCGTGGGGCCCCTCCTCGACGCCGGGGTCCCGATCCGGGGGATGGCCCACATCACGGGGGGGGGCCTCCTCGACAACGTCCCGCGGATCCTCCCGAAAGGGCTGCGCGCGCGCGTCCGGAAGGGCTCTTGGCCGATCCCGGAACTCTTCGCGTGGCTCGTCTCGGCCGGCGACGTTCCGGAGGAGGAACGCTACCGGGTCTTCAACATGGGGATCGGACTCGTCCTCGTGCTCCCGCCGGAGGCGCTCCCCCGCGCCCGCTCGATCCTGCGGGAAAGCAGCTTCGAGTCCCACGAGATCGGCGAGATCGTCCCGGGAGAGGGAGGGGTCGAGCTCCTCGAGGCGTGATATCCCCTCCGCCTGCGCCCCGGCACGGGGTTAGCATCCCCCCCGGCGAAGGCCCCGGAGAACGTAGATGATCCTTCCCGCCCTGCTCCTCCCCCTCCTGTGCGCCCAGGCTCCGGCGAGCGCGCCCGCCCCTCCCAAGCAGGTCTGGTCCGCGGACGATCGGACGAAGGTCGTCGATCTGCTGCGGAAACTGGACGAGGCGAGGCAGAAGGAGAAGGGGGAAAAGGAGGCGAAGGAGAGCCTGGGAAAGGCGCTGGACGCGATCGGCAAGAAGTACAAGGCGGATCCCCTCTCCTTCGTCGGGGACCTCCAGAAGGTCCTCGAGTCGGTCCCCAAGTACGAGAGCAACGCGTCGAGCCCGGCGATCGGGAAGGAGGCGTTGTGCAAGCCCGACCCGAAATCGAAGTTCCAGTTCGTCCTGCGCCTTCCGACGGGCTACGACGCCAAGCGTCCCTGGCCCCTCCTGCTCGTGATCCCCCCCGTGGGGGAGAAGCCCGACGCCTACCTGCGGTCGGCCTGGAAGGACGAGAGCCTCCACGCCACGACGATCCTCGCCGCGCCGGAGATGCCGGCGAAGGTCGCCGAGTGGCGTCAGCTCGAGGGAGGGGTCGCGGCCGCCATGAACACGTTTCGCGAGGTCCTCGACGAGTTCAACCTGGACCGCGACCGCGTCGTCGTCGCCGGCGGGAAGGAGGGAGGGGCGTTCGCGGTCACGCTCGCCTCCTACTTTCCGGACCGCTTCGCCGGAGCGGTCTCGCGCCTCGGAGGCGGGGAAGGGGCCGCCTTCGCGAACCTCGGGAACGTCCCGACGTACCTCACCGGCGGGAGCGAGGTGACGAAGAAGGCGTCCGACGCGGCGAAGGAGCTGCGGCGCGAGAACGTGACGGTCGTCGAGGCCGACGATCTCGCCGCCGTCGCGAAGTGGATCGCGGAGCGCACCCGCGATCCCGTCCCCACCGAGGTCGCCTTCTCCCCGGTCCAGGCGTTCACGCGCAACGCCTACTGGTTCTCGATCGAGAACTTCGAGATCCTGCCCGACTATTTCGCGGCGCCCCTGAACGAGCGGCCCCTGCTCTCCGGGAAACTCTCCCGCGGCACGAACACGGCCGAGTTCGAGGCACGGGGCATCACCGACTTCTGGCTCTTCCTCTCCGACGCCCTCCTCTACCTCTACAAGCCGATCAAGGTCGTCGTGAACGGCCAGGCGTGGAACGGGACCTACAAGCGGGAGCTCGACAAGTTCCTCGAGACCCGGAGCCGGCGCGGCGACCCCCGGATGACGTACGTCGCCTGGCACGTGAGCGCCGTCCCGAAGGCCGCGAACGCGAACTCCCCGCCCAAGATCGAGCCGCCGGTGGCCCCTCCCGAGCGCCGCGAGCGCTGACGCGGGCCTCCCCCCCCGCGTGAGCCCGGGCACGGAGCCCTCGCCTCCCCCGCGAGCCGGGGCCGTCCTCCTCGCCGCCGGCTTCGCCGGCTTCGCCGGGATGTCGGTCGAGCTCGCGGCGGTCCGGCTCCTCGCGCCCCACTTCGGGGCGACGGTCTTCGTCTGGACGAACGTGATCGGCGTCGTCCTCGCCGCCCTCGCCGCGGGGACCTTCGTGGGGGGGACGCTCGCCGACCGCCGCGAGCCGGGCCGCCTCCTGCGTGGCAGTCTCGCCCTGGCCGGCCTCCTCTGCCTGCTCGCCCCCTTCCTCGCGCGCCCCCTCGGTGACCTCCTCATCCCCGCCGAGGCGGGCCTGCGCCTGGAGGACTCCCTCCCCGTCGTCACGGGAGGCTCCCTCGCCGTCTCCCTCGCCCTCTTCGCGCCCCCCCTCTTCTTCCTCGGGGCCCTCTCGCCGGTCGCCGTTCGGACGATCGCCGCGACGGGGACCGGCGTCGGCCGGGCGGCGGGATCGGTCTTCGCCCTCTCGACGGTCGGGTCCCTCGTCGGGACCTTCGGGACGACCCACCTCCTCGTCCCTCTGGCAGGGGTGCGGAACACCTTCTTTCTCTCCGGGGCGATCCTCGTCCTCGCCTCCATCCTCGTCGCGCCTCGTCGCGCCGCGGCGTTCGCCCCGCTCCTCGGCCTCCCCGCCCTCGCCGCGCTGCTCGGCGGGGGAGGGGCCCGGCGCGCTCTGGCGGCGGGGGAGGAGAGGCTCTGGGCGGCGGACACCCCCTACCAGTACGTCGAGCTCGTCCGCCAGGGACCGAGGCGCATCCTCCGGGTGAACGAGGGCCTCGACTCCTTCCAGTCCCTCCTCGTCGACGGGACCCCCTGGACCGAGGCCTACTACGACCTCCTCCCCCTCGCTCCCCTCCTCGCGGAGGTGGGGGAGGGGGAGAGGCTCCGGGTCCTCGTCGTCGGCCTCGGCGGGGGGACCGTGAGCCGGCTCTACCACGCCCTCTACGCCTCGAACCGCGACCTCTCGATCGAGGGGATCGAGATCGATCCCGGCCTCATCGAGTCGGCCCGCGCCCGCTTCGACCTCACGGCGGACCTCCATCCGCGCCTCCGGATCCACGGAGGCGTCGACGGGCGCGTCGCGCTCCGCGCGCTGCGCGGCCCCTTCGACGTCATCGTGCTGGACGCCTACGCGCAGCAGCTCCACATCCCGCCTCACCTCGCCTCCCTCGAGGCCTTCGAGGCGGCCCGCGAGCGCCTCGCGCCGGGCGGCATCCTGGCGGCGAACGTCGACGGCTTCGGCTTCGAGGACCCCGTGGTCGCCGCGATCGGCGGGACCCTCGCCGCCGCCTTCCCGACCGTCGAGGCGGTGCGGGTCCGGGACACCCGCAACGTCGTCATCTTCGCCCGGAAGGAGGGGTCCCTCGACTGGGAGGGCGCGCGCCGTCGGGCCAAGGACCCGGAGCTCCTCCAGCGCGCCGGGTACGCGGCCTGCCCGCCCGTCCGCCACATCTACCCCCCCGCGCCGGAG
>CBRGOK010000306.1:0-5361 GCA_967798035.1 uncultured bacterium | reverse complement strand
GGACGCGGCGGACCTCCCCCGAAACGGTCCTCAAGGAGACCGTCCCTGTCCTGTCGGCCGGTTTGGGAGGCGCGTTCGCCCATGACCTCCTGCGTCTCGGCTACGCCATCGACCGCGAAAGTACGGAGGAGATCGTCTTCTCCCTCGCCGGGTGGGCCATGAGCTACCAGCCGAGCCCCGATTTCGAGCACAGGGGTCCGCCCGTCGACCCGGACGCCCTCCTTTCACAGATCGTCGAGCGCACGTCGGCCCTGCGAATCGAGCTGGACGGCGGCAATTTCGGTCCCATCGCCTTCCGATTGGGCCAAGTGTACGGCTCCGAAGAATTCTCGGGATCCCTGAAGCCCGTCCGGATCCCCGACTCCGATCCGCTCGCGAGGATCTCCGAGCTGATCATGGAGGCCTTCACGCGGACCCACGATTTCACCCTGCTGCACTGCCTGACCACCTGTCAGGCCGCGAGGGTCGCCCTTCCCTTCGTCGGCGACCCCCGCAAGTGCCTCAGCGCGTATTGGCACTCCGCCTGCGCGGCCTATCTCACCGTCGTCAAGGCGAGGCCCGAGATCGGGAAGGATTCCGTCGCCGCAGATCCCCCGGATTGGAGGGAGATCCATTCCCGGGCCGCGGCCGCCGACTCCGACCACGTGAGCGCGTTCGAGCACACGGTCAAGCTGACGTACAGCTGCTGGGTGGAATCCCGGCACTACGACCGCGACAGGTACCGGGCCCTGGCCTCCCGGGAAGTCGAGAACCCCTCTCGATTCGTCTGACGGAATCCGCACCCTCGATTCGTCCCGGCGCTCCGCCGCCGTGGATCCTCTCGAAGTTCACCCATTCTGCCTCTCGAGCCGGACGAGGATCTCGGGCGGAGTCGCGTCGCCGATCCGGATGGACCGCGACCGCCGCGGGTGCCCCGGCGCCTCCGCCTCGACGGCGTACTCGCCTCGGAGCAGGTAGGCGGCCGCCTCCCCTCTCTCGTCGGATTCGATCCACGGGACCCAGTTCCCCTCGGACCCGGGTTTGACGAACCGGACCCATCCCATGCCGATCGGCAGGTCCCCGTCCCCACGCAGGCGGACGGGGACGCGGACGGGCTTCTTCAGGTCGAGGCGGAATTCTGTCTCCTCCCCCGGTCGCACGACGCGCGGCTCCGACGGCTGCGACCAGTACTCCGGACGCAGGGGGAGGTAGGCGATGTACCGGCCCGGGGCGAGTCCCCTCGCGCGCGCGACGCCCTTCGCGTCCGTGAAGGCCTCCTTCCATGGACCGCCGTCCTTCCCGGACGTGAGGAGGTGCACTTGCTCCCCCGACATCGGCGCGCCTGTGGGATCGGTCACCAGGACCAAGGCAGACGGACCTGGCTCGAGGACGAAGTCCACCGTTACGGTCTCGTCCGAGGCGACCTCGACCCGCTCCCGCCACTGCGACGCGAGCCCTTCGAGGGCGGCGTCGCCGGGAACGATGGTGATCGAGCCCGGCACGACCGAGACGCGGTAGGCGCCCGGTTGGAGTCCTCGGGCGCGGTAGCGTCCTTCCGAGTCCGTCGCAATCCATCCCCCGAGCGTCAACCGCTCGGAAGGCGCATTCCGCCGCGAGACGCTCACGCTCCCCCCGACCACCGGGGAGCCGTCGGAGGCCTTGACGACTCTCCCCCGGATCTCCCCTCCCGACAATCGCGCGTCGAACAGGAACTCCTTCTCCGCAGGGATCTCGATCCTCCAGCGGCCGTATTCGGAGACTCCGACCCCATGCGTCTCGACGGTGAGCGTCGCTTCGCCGGGCGGGACGCCGCGGAACTCGTACTCACAGCCGTCGTCGGTCCAGTCGTGGAAGGGTCGGATCATGTATCGTCCCGTGGCGGGATCCACGGCGCTCGAGGGGAGGAGCTCCACGGTCGCCTTGGAGACGCCTTCGTCCCCCAGAAGCACCCGGCCGCGGACGGTGCAGCCGCCGGTCGCCATGGCCTCGAGCTTGACGCGCGTTACCTTCCCCTCCTCGACCTCAGCCACCCTTTTCACGCGCGGTCGTCGCGCCCTCGCGGACCAGGATTCTCCTCGAGGGCCGGGCGGAATGAACCCTACCTCGTAGGTTCCGGCCACGAGTCCCTGGATTCGGAAGTAGCCCGAGGCGTCGCTGTCCACATCCTTGTGCACGCTCGGGGCGGGGTAGCGAGACTTCTGCGTGGCGTAGACCCACACGTCGGAGCAGGGCGAGCCGTCCTCGGCGAGGGCGTACCCGTCGACCCCGCCGCCGCGCGTGAGCCGGATCACGACGTCGGCGGCGGGCGCGCCCGTCATCCCGAGCGGCTCCGTCGTCGCGGGGACGAACTCACGGTGCGTGACTTCGAGCCTCGTCCCCGGCGAGATCCCCTTGACCAGGAAGGCCCCGTCCTCGCCCGTGTGGACGTACTTCCCCCGCCGGGCCGGGGATTCGGGGTCGTGGTGGGACAGGAGGGCCAGCGCGACGGGCTCACCCGAGTCGGCCGCCACGACCTTCCCGCGGACCTCGAGGGCGGGGACGAGCCTCGCCTCGAGGTCGCGGCGGACCTCCGAGTCCTGGACGAAGAGCGGCCCTATCTTCGCCGGGACGAACCCCTCCGCCTCGACCAGGAACTCGAACCGCCCGGCTTCGAGGTCCGTGATCGCGAAGGTGCCATCCCGCGTTTCGAACGTTCGCGACGAGCGCTCCTCCCTCCGTCTCTCGTAGTGGATCGAGGCCTGGGTCGTCTTCACGACGAACCGGAGCACCGGCTCTCCCGTCCCCCCGTCGAGAACCCTTCCCTCGACTCCCGTCCGCGTGGGCAGGACGACCTCGAGCGGGTCGGTCCCCGGCTGGACGTCGCGCACGACCGCCGCGCGTCGTCCCCCGGCCTTGGCGACGAGAATGACCGGCCCTTGGCCGAGCCCGTCAAGGCGGAATGCGCCGTCCCCGGCCGTGAACGCCTCCGCCACCTCCGACTCGCCGTGCCCTCCACTCGGATCGGTCGGGGCCGCCCGGACTCGGACTCCACCGAGAGGGATTCCCTTCCCGTCGACCACGCGGCCGGCGATGTGGTTGCCGACCCGGGGCTCCCCCGCGGCGACGGGAGGCGCGCTTACCCGCACGGGCGCGGGTCCCACCGCGTCCGGGCGGGCAGGCCCCGGCTCGGACTCTGAAGCGTCCGCGGAGATCGGCCCCTGAACCGTGATGTGAGGGCCGGTCGTCGTCTCGACGGGGTTCTGTCCGTCCCCACGAAGGACAAGAAACCCCGCCGTCGCGAGCGCGACCGCCGCGCCGATCGACCAGAGGAGTGCCCTGCGGCTCATGGCACCCCGCCAGTCTACTCCTGGCGTCCGCGGAGGAAACCCGCCGAGGGGGGGCCCGGATGACATCGGCGAGCGCCCGGGATAACCTCCCGACTCAGGAGCTGACCATGTCGTACACCGTCCTGCTCCTTGTCTCGTCCTCCCTCTTCTCGAGGGGGACCCTCGCCGAGGATCTCGCCAAGCGCTACTCCGCCTCGCTCTCCTGGGTCGAGCAGGGGCTCAGCTGGGAGTGCACGCGGGACGACGTATGGGATCTCAAGTCCTTCGACCTCGTCCTCGGGAAGGACTTCAAGCTCTCCTGCGCCAAGGCCGCCGTCGCGATCGGCGTGCACGAGAAGAACGCGCTCTGGGCCGTGGTGTTCCCCGAGAAGCCGGGCCGGCTGGACGCGAAGGGGATGCGCGGGGACGGCGAGTCCGTGGGGACGGTCGTGCTGCGATTCGCGCCCGCGGAGGTCGGTCGCCTGTTTCCGAGCAAGACCGTCGTCGGACCGGGTCAGGCCTGGCTGCGTGCCCGGGCCGATCGGCTCTTCCGGCGCAAGCTCGGGCACAAGTGGTACACGCCCGCGGGCTTCCCGACCATCGTGCAGGCGGGAACCACGCTCGTCGACGTCGACACGGAGGCGGGCGCCCGCCGCTTCTACGAGCTCGACTTCGGCAACGGCAAGGCGCAGTACGTCGCCGAGTTCGAGGACAAGCCCGTCCCGCCGCTCGCGCCGATCGAGCCCAAGGAGGCGGAGCGGGTCTTCGACGAGGTGTGGCAGGCCTTCGACAAGGAGTACGCGAACTTCTCCCTGCTCCCGAATCTCGAGTGGGAGAAGGTGGGACAGGAATACAGGAAGCAGCTGGCGCGGGTCGGGACCGTCTTCGACGCGGCCGCCGTGATCGCCGACCTGCTCGCGAACCTCGAGGACCTGCACGTCTGGGTGAAGGCCGGCGAGGACTGGCTGCCGGGCTACCAGCGCGAGCGCCCGCTGAACGGGAACTGGAAGGGGAGCCTGAGCCAGCTCGCCTCCTCGACCCAGTCGGGGAAGGAGCTCACCTTCGGGCGCACGTCGGATGGGATCGGGTACCTCAACGTGAGCGGGCTGAGCGACGAGAAGCTCCCCGCCCTGGTGGACGCCGCCCTGGACCAGATGGCGGACACATGGGCACTCGTCGTCGACCTGCGATTCAACGGCGGAGGCGACGAGGAGCTCGCGAAGGCGATCGCGGGCCGCTTCCTGGACCAGGAGCGCGTCTACAGCAAGAACCGCTACCGGAACGGCCCCAAGCACGACGACCTCGGTCCGGTCCTCGAGCGCAAGGTCTCTCCCCGCGGGCCCTGGCGCTACGAGTCGCCGGTCGTGGCCGTCTTCGGGCAGAGGACCATGAGCTCGGCTGAGTCGATGGCGCTCATCCTCGCCCAGTGCCCGCAGGTGACGACCCTCGGCGATCGCACGGCGGGCTCCAGCGCCAATCCGCGGCGCCTGGAGTTCGACTGCGGCATCGTCGTGAACCTCCCGCGCTGGCACGACATGGACCCCGACGGGAAGCCGATCGAGCATGCCGGGATCCAGCCCGACGTGCGCGTCGAGTTCCGTCCCCAGGACCTCACGGATTCGAAGGACGCGGTGCTGGAGGCGGCACTGAAGCGGCTGCGCAAGACGCCGAAGGGGGAGCGCAAGCCCGCGAACCGGGGGAGCTGAACCGTCCCGGAGAGAAAGCCGGCCACCGACCGGGTGACGCGCTGGAAGGACCCTCCACGGCGCCATTCCTCCCTGCCCGGGTCGGGGCCGGCGCCGAGAGACGTGTCCGACCGGCGCTACTTCGGCGCTGGTCCCCGCTCGACTCGCAGCTCGAGTCGTGCAAGGAGATCAGCGGCGGCGGCACGGACGCCGAGGGCAAATGCTTCCTCGGCGCCTTCTCCCCGGGCAACCACGTCGTCGTCGCGAGGGGGTTCGACCCGGTCGTTGGCGTGTCGGTCTACGTCGGGCGACACGTCAGCGAGGATGACTTCGTCGACGGCGTTGCCGTTCTCCACGTGGGCCTGCACAAGACGGTCCGGAACGACGGAACG
>CBRGOK010000305.1:0-5389 GCA_967798035.1 uncultured bacterium | reverse complement strand
AGGTGCTTCTCGGCGGGGTCGGAGATGCCGAGGAGCACGGCGCCCGAGATCCGGGTCGTCGACTGGTCGCTGAAGGCGACCCACGCCGGGACCTGGGAGGCGGCCGGCGGGGAGACCCCGAGGAGGACGAGGACGGTCACCGGCGCGGCGAAGGATCCGATCCTGCTCATGGCGCGACTCCTATCTGCGACGAATGGATCCGGGGGGGGCGGGGCGAAGCTGCGAAATGGTCCAGCCCGGCCCCGCGCCCGTCACCGGGATGGGCCCGGCGCCCGGGCGCCTCGACGGTAGGCCCCCCGGCGCTAGGATCGCCCCCCCTCCGCGGTCCTCCCCGAGCCTCGGCGAGGACGCCCGGCCCGATTCCCCCCGCCACCCTCCTGATCGCGCTCGTCCCGTCGGCGGCGTCGGGCGGGATCCGGTTCCGGATCGCCGAGGCCCCGCCGTTCCACCACGTGAACGGGGCCTGCGGGAGGCGCTACCTCCTCGAGACGATGGGGTCGGGCGTCGCCCTCTTCGACGCGGACGGGGATGGGGACCTCGACCTCTTCCTCGTCGACGGGGCGAGGCTCCCCTGCTGCCCCGCGACCTCCACGCCCGCGCCCCGCGACCGCTACTTCGAGAACCTCGGAGGAGGCGCCTTCCGGGACGCGACGGAGCGGTCCGGCCTCGGCGACCCCGGCTACGGCATGGGGGTCGCCGTCGGGGACATCGACGGGGACGGGCGGCCCGACGTCCACGTCGCGAACTTCGGGCCGGACCGCCTGTTCCGCAACCTCGGGGAGGGACGGTTCGAGGACGTCACGGGCCCGGCCCGGGTCGGCGACACCCGGTGGGGGTCGAGCGCGGCCTTCGGGGACTTCGACCGCGACGGCGACCTCGACCTCCTCGTGGCGAACTACCTCGACTTCACGCTCGCGACGCACCGCGACTGCACGGCGGCGAAGGGGATCCCCGTCTACTGCGACCCCGATGCCTACGGCCGGGTCGGGAGCGTCCTCTACCGCAACGCGGGGGACGGCACCTTCGAGGACGCGACCGAGGCCTCGGGCGTCGGCCTGCCGGGGAAGGCCCTCGGCGTCGTCTTCGCGGACCTCGACCTCGACGGGGACGGGGACCTCTACGTCGCGAACGACGGGATCGAGAACTTCCTCTTCCGCAACGATGGGAGGGGAGTCTTCGAGGAGGACGGGCTCGTCTCGGGGGCGGCCCTCTCCGACCGCGGCTTCGCGCAGGCCGGCATGGGGGTGACGGCGGGGGATTCCGACGGCGACGGGCTCCCCGATCTCTTCGTCACGAACCTCTCCGGCGAGACCAACGCCTACTACCGCAACCTCGGCCCGGGGGGCTTCGTCCACCGCTCCCAGGCGGCGGGCCTCGGGGCGCCGAGCCTCCTCGACACGGGCTTCGGCGCCGAGTTCGCCGACTTCGACCTCGACGGCGACCTCGACCTCCTCGTCGCGAACGGCCACGTCCTCGACAACGCGGAGCGGGTGAGCGACGTCCTGCGCTCCCGCCAGCCCCATCGCCTCTACCGCAACGACGGGGGGGTCTTCCGCGAGGCGACAGCGGAGGCGATCCCGCCGGAGGCGGCCGAGGGGTTCGGCCGCGGACTCGCCGTCGGCGACTTCGACGGGGACGGCCTTCCGGACGCCGTCGTGTCCCACTGCGGGGGGGCTCCGTTCCTCTACAGGAACGCTTCCGGAGGAGGAGCGCGGGGCGTCCAGATCCGGCTCGTGGGGACGAGGAGCAACCGCGACGGGATCGGCGCGCGCGTCGAGGCCCACGTCGGGGAGAGACTCCTCGTCCGGGAGGTCGTCGGAGGAGGCTCGTACCTCTCCCACTCCGACCGGACGATCCTCCTCGGACTCGGCTCCGCGCCTGAGGCGCGCGAGGTGACGATCCGCTGGCCCTCGGGGGCGGTCCAGCGGCTCGGATCCCTCCCCGCGGGAGGGCTCCTCGTCCTCCGGGAAGCGGAGGGGACCGGGCGTTGATCCCCCTCGCGACTCTCCTTCTCGGCCTTCAGGACCCGGTCGCGCCCGCGCGAGCCCTCCTCGAGGAAGGGAGATTCGCGGCGGCGGCTTCCGCCCTCAAGCCCCTCGCGGTTGGAAATGGAGCGTCGCCGGATTCCCTGGCGCTCCTCGCCGAGGCCTGGGTCGCCCTCGGCCTCCTCGACCGGGCCGAACCGCTCCTCGCTCGCCTCTCCACGGAGTCCTCGCCGAGCCCGGAGGCCCTGGTTTCCCTCGCGGAGCGACTCGCGAGCGCGGGACGGATCGGCCGGGCGGGAGTCCTCCTCGACTCCGCGCTCGCCCGTCGTCCCGACGATCCGGTCCTCCTCCTCGCCGCCGCGCGGCAGCGCTACGGCCTGGGCAAGCCGGACCAGGTCCTCGACTTCCTCGCTCGTCCGGGAGCGCCGCCGGGGTCCGGCGCGGAGTACCTTCGCGGCGCATCCCTCCGCGCCCTGGGAAGGGAGGCCGAGGCCGAGACGGCTCTTCGCCGCGCGGTCGCCGCCGAGCCCCGGCACGCCCCTTCCCAGGAGGAGCTCGGCCACCTCCTCGAGGGAAAGGGGGACCTCGAGGGCGCGCTCCGTTCCTTCGAGGCGGCGCTCGCGGCGGACGCGGACCGTCCCGGTGCCGCCGGCGGACGCGCCCGCCTCCTCGCCCGGCTGGGGCGCCGCGAAGATGCCGATCTCGCCTTCCTCCGGTTCCGGGTGATCCACGCTTTCGAGGAGGCGCGCAAGGACCACGAGACCAGCGCGCGCGAGCATCCGGAGGAGGCAGACGCTTGGCTCGCGCTCGGGGACTTCCTCCTCGAGAACCGCCAGGTCCGGAAGTCCCTCCCTCCCCTTCGCCGGGCTCTCGAGCTGGCGCCCGACGAAGCCCGGGCCCTCGAGTCCCTCGCGCGCGCCCGGGCCGCTGTCGGCGAGTTCGGGGAGTCCGAGCGGATCTACGGCGACCTCCGCCGGCGGTTCCCGGACCGGGGCGACCTGGCGCTGCGCCTCGCCGAAGTCCGGGAGGAGCGCGGCGCCCCCGAGGGCGAGGTCGCCCGCCTCCTCGAGGACTCGGCGCGACTCGGCTGTCGGGAGGCGGCTCTCGACCTTGCCCTCGGCCGCGCGGACCTGCGCGCGGGACGCCCCGAGGAGGCGCTGCGGCGCTTTCGCCAGGCTGCGGGCCGCGAGGCCGGGAACGCCGAGGCGTGGCGGACGGTCGGCTTCGCGCTCGAGAGTCTCGGCCGCAATGACGAGGCGGAGCGCGAGCTGCGGACCGCTCTCGAGCGCGATCCGTCGAACCCCGCACCCCGCCCCGCGCTCATCCGCCTCCTCGAGGGGCGGGGGAGGAGCGCCGAGGCCGCCCGGGAGCGGGCCCTCTACGAGCGGCAGGTCCTCGAGTCGCGTCTCCGGTCCGTCCGGCGCTGAAGGGTCTTCGCGACGAGCGGGGTATGCTCTCCCGCCTTTCGCGCCCCCCCTCCCGCCTCCGGCTCTCCTTTGCTCTACGACATCCCCGAGATCCAGCGGCACTACCGCCACGTCCTCGAGGACAAGCCGAAGGAGTACTACGAGCGGTTCGACCCGACGATGCTCGAGCGGCGGCCCCTCGTCGCCGCGCTCGTCGACCGGGTCTTCGCCCGCGTCTTCCCGAAGAAGGTTCCCCTCCTCCTCGACGTCGGCTGCGGGACCGGCTTCTACTATCCCCTCCTCTCGAAGTACGCCGAGCGTCTCGTCGGGGTCGACGTCTGCGTGCCGATGCTCGACCTCGCGAAGGAGCTGATCCGGAGCAAGGGGCTGAAGAACGTCGAGGTGCGGGAGTCCTCCGCCTTCGACCTCCCCTTCGGCGAAGCCTCGGTCGACGGGGTCCTCTCCTTCGACTTCCTCCACCACGTCCCCGGGGTCCCGAAGGCCGCCGCCGAGATCCACCGCGTGCTCAAGCCGGGCGGCCGCTACACCGCCTTCGAGCCGAACATCCTCAACCCCTCGATCGCCTGGTACCACCTCCGGCGCCGCAATGAGTGGGGGCTCTACGCGCGCAACCGCTTCACCGTCCCGCGGATCTTCCGCCGCCGCTTCGCGGAGGTGAGCCTCCTCCCCGACAACACGATCATCTCCTACCTCTCGCCGCGCACGCTCCCGATCTACAAGGCGCTCACGGCCCTCACCCGGATCCCCCCCTTCCACCTCCTCACCTTCCGCTACATCCTCACCGCCACCAAGGCCGCCGCCCCGCGTTGAGCGAGCCCGCCCCGGAAGGAAGCACCCGGCGCCCGACCCTCCTCTTCGCGGGGTTCCTCCTCGCGATCCTCGTCGCGCTCTTCCACCGCTCCCTCCTCGGGGGGCGCCTCCTCGCGCAGTCGGACAACCTCTACCTCTACCCTCCCTGGAGCGCCTCCAAGCCCGAGGGATTCCGGCCGCAGAACCCGGTCCTCTCCGACCAGACCCTCGTCTTCCTCCCCTGGTACCGGTTCGAGGAGGAGTGCGCCAAGCGAGGAACCCTTCCCCTCTGGAACCCGGGCTACTACGCGGGCGCACCCCAGCTCGGCAGTGGCCAATCCTCCTTCTTCTTCCCGCTCCGCTGGATCCGCGCGATCGGCGGCGACCCTCACGGGGCGGCGCTCTACGCGGTCGTCCGGCTCTTCCTCGCGGGGCTCTTCGCCCACGCATACCTCCGGAACCTGCGCCTCTCCCCCCTCGCCGCCGCTTTCGGCGGCCTCTCCTGGTCCCTCTGCGGCTTCCTCGTCGTCTGGCTCAACCACTTCCAGTCCAACGTCGCCCTCTTCGCGCCCCTCCTCCTCCTCCTCGTCGAGCGGATCGCCGCGCGGCCCGGTCCGCGCGCGACCGCCCTCCTCGCTCTCGCCGTCGGCGTCCAGTTCCTCGCGGGACACTTCCAGACCTCCCTCCATCTCCTCCTCGGCGTCGGCTTCTACACCCTCGCGCGGACCTTCCTGCCGCTCAGCCCGGCGCACCCGCGGCTCGGCGGGCGCGGCCTCCTCTCCTGCGTGCTCGGCGTCCTTCTCGGAACGGGTCTCGGCGCGATCCAGATCGCGCCGTTCCTCGACTACTTGAAGGACAGCGCCGCGCGCCGCGTCTTCTCCGAGATCGAGCAGGTCCCGGTCGCGCCGGGTCCGACCTCGATCGCCTGCCTCGCCGCCCCCGACCGCTTCGGCAATCCGGCCGCCGGCGACTACAGCGGGCCCGAGGGCCCGAACCTCAACTACAACGAGCTGAACGGCGGCTGGGCCGGTCGCCTCGCCCTCCTCTTCTCCCTCGGCTCCCTCTTCCTCGCCCGCCGCCATCGGCTCGTCCCGATCCTCGGGGCCTTTTTCCTCCTCGCCGCCGCCGTCGTCTGGCGCGTCCCGGACTTCGCCTACTCCCTCGCGGGCGCGATCCCGATCCTCGGCT
>CBRGOK010000304.1:0-5394 GCA_967798035.1 uncultured bacterium | reverse complement strand
CCTTCGAGGGGGGCCGCGGCGGGGGGGATCCGGCCGCGCTCCGCGATCGTGTTCTCGGCCGTCCGTCGGACGTAGGCCGCGAACGACCTCTCGATGCGCAGCCGGGGGAGGGTCCGCGAGATGCGCAGCACGACCTCCTGGTACAGGTCGGCGATCTCATCCTCCGTCCGGAGGCCGTGGCGGCGGCAGGTCCAGAAGACGAGGTTTCGCTGCCCCTCGAGGAGCCGACCGCCCGCCTCGCGATCCCCAGCGCGCCATCGGTCGAGGAGATCCTCCTCGAGCCCCTTCTCCGCGATCGGCCCCGGCGTCCCCGGATCGGGGGCCGGGGGCGAGGAGGAGAACTTCCGGGCGGTGCCCGACTCTTCCACTCGATTCCTACCGGGGGGGATCGTAGCCGGACGGGGATCCCTCGCCACGCGCTAGACTGATTCTTCCCCATGGTCGAAGCGCTCCTCGTCGCGATCCTCGTCCTCCTGGGGGCCCTCCTCGTCCTCCTCTTCCGCCGGCCCCGCGAAGGGGGGGCCGTGTCCGACCTGCGCCGCGACCTCCTCGAGATCCGCGCCGCCCAGGAGGCGACGAAGACGGAGGTTGCCCGCTCGCAGGCGGAGGGGATTGCCCGGGTCGGGGGGAGTCTGCAGGGCGCGCTCGACCAGTTCCACTCGCGGATCGCGGAGCTGACGGCCGGGGTGACGAAGGGCCAGGGGGACTCGGCCGAGACTCTGCGAGGGGGCCTCGAGCAGGCGCGCGGGACGCTGAACGCGCAGATCGCCTCGCTCACGACGACCCTCCAGCAGGGGCTCGCCTCCTCGCAGGAGTCGATCGGCTCCCGCCTCGCCGAGACGACGAAGGTCGTCGGCGACCTGCGCGCCCAGGTCTCCGCCCTCGAGGAGGCGGCGAAGGGGATGCAGGCCCTCGGCAAGGAGGTGGCGGAGCTCCACAACGTGCTCCGAGCCCCGAAGCTGCGCGGCAACCTCGGGGAGGCCCTCCTCGGCGAGCTCCTCGGGGAGATCCTCCCCCCCGCGACGTACGAGACGCAGCACCGCTTCGCCGACGGGACCGCGGTCGATGCCGCGATCCGCCTCCGCGGCCAGTGGGTCCCGGTCGACGCGAAGTTCCCCCTCGAGGCGTTCAACCGGATGCAGGGGGCGGCCGACGACGCGGCGCGCGCGGTGGAGCGGAAGACCTTCCTCGCGAGCGTGCGCGCCCGCGTCGACGAGATCGCCGAGCGGTACATCCGCCCGGCCGAGGGGACGTTCGACTTCGCGCTCATGTACCTCCCCGCCGAGGGGATCTACTACGAGGTCGTCGTCCGGGACGAGGAGGCGGGGCTCCGCGACTACGCCCTCTCGAGGAAGGTGATCCCGGTCAGCCCGAACACCCTCTACGCCTACCTCGCGACGATCGTGATGGGCCTGAAGGGGATGCGGATCGAGGAGGGGGCCCGCGAGATCCAGAAGCAGGTGGCCGACCTCCAGCAGCGGTTCGCCCGGTTCTTCCAGGTCTTCGAGGGGGTCGGCAGGAATCTCCGCATCGCGACGGAGAAGTTCGAGGAGGCCTCGAGGAAGGCCGTCAAGGTGAACGACTTGATGGGCGCCGTCTCCGGAACGCGGGCCGAGCTCCCCGAGGGGGAGCCGCTCGCCGAGCTCGAGCCCGCTCCGCCCGCGAGGATCCCGGCGGACCTCGGTCGCGAGCGCGCCTGAGGCCCCCGCCCCTCACCGGGACGGAGGAGCCTCCTCCACGATCTCGATCGGCTTCGGGAGCGCGACGAAGAGGAGGCAGCCCTTCTTCGACCGGGGCGTGTGGATCGAGCCCGGCGGATGCCAGACGTAGGCCCCCTCGCCCCACATCTTGCCGCCGTCCTCGAGAGAGCCTTCGAGGACGAGGTACTGCTCGCCCGCCGGATGGCGGTGCGTTCCGTACGCCGACCCCGGGTCGAACCGGAGGAGGACCGCGGACTCGC
Source organism: uncultured bacterium (assembly GCA_967798035.1). Classification (GTDB taxonomy): domain Bacteria; phylum Planctomycetota; class UBA1135; order UBA1135; family JAKEFM01; genus JAKEFM01. Next base: position 3,434 of record CBRGOK010000304.1, on the reverse strand, counting down.
CGGTCGAGGGGTCGTACCGGAGCTTCGTCCATCGGACCCCCGGGTACGGGGAGTCCCGCCACTTCTGCGAGCCAGCCTCGACGTAGAGGGAAGAGGTCATGCGCGCCCGCCGTCGGGCGCGGCGGATTCTAGAGCCGGAGCTCCTTCAGCTTCCCGGGCAGGAGGTCGAGGGGGACGCGGTTCACCTCTTTCCCCTGGAGGAGGAGGACCAGGGTCCGGCCCGCGTCGGTCACGGCCATCGTCTGGGATCGCCCCTCGAGGATCGGGGCGCGCTCGTTCTCCCGCCGGCTGTTGCCGTAGAAGATGTTGATCACGAGCGCCGCCCCGTCGGCGTCGAGAACGGACACCTCGTCCGCGCTTGCCGGGTCGGCGAGCTCGACCTTGAAGTGGCAGCGCAGGTCGACGGTGATCTGGAGGTCCTCGATCCGGTTCCTCGGCAGCTCGCTCCCGCGTCCGTACTCGAGGGGGATCAGGCCCTCCCCCTCGATCCGGAGATAGACGAGGCTCCTCGGGACGTTCCGCAGCTCGAAACGCCCCTCCCCGTCCGTCCGCACGCCTTCGAGCCGGTCGTGGCTCGTGGAGGCGGCCCCTCCCTTCAATTCGGTCTTGAAGGCGTCGCACATCGGGGAGACGACGGCGCCGGGCACCGGACGGCCGGCGCGCGACGACAGGCGTCCCGCGACCCGCTCGTAGAGGGCGTCGGCGGGGAGGCGCAGGAGGAGGTTCTCGCTCCCGGCGGGGAAGGGGCCCTCCTCGATCCGCAGCAGCGTGGCCGGGTCCATCGCCGCGATCCGGTAGCGGCGGTCGAGGAGCCCGTCGATCCGGAAGTGTCCGTTCGCGTCGGTCTCGACCGTCCGCCAGTGGCCGGGATTCTCGGTGACGAGCAGGTTCTCCACGTGGCTGAGGCTGTTCGTCCTCCCGAAGAGCGTCGGGTCGGCGAGCCATACCTTCGCGCGGACCAGCGGCGCGCCCGACGCGTCGAGGACGCGGCCGGTGATCGACAACGGCGAGCCCCCGAGCCGGAGCGTCACGGTGGAGGGCCACCGGGGCCGGCCATCCTGCAGCGGCGCCTCGAACCGGGCGGGGAGGAGACCCCGCTTCAGGGCGATCAGGGTCTCCGGCACGACGCCGAGCCGGGCGTTGGCGGAGCCGGGCTCCTCCATCTTGAAGGCGAACTCCCCCTTCTCGTCGGCCCTCGTCACGTTGAAGCCGAAGGAGACCTTGGCGTCGGGGACGGGCTGGCCGTCGGAATCGACGACCCGACCACGGACGAGACCGTCGGCGGACACCAGGCGCCGCAGCGTGATCACGAGGTTCGCGTCGGCGGAGGAGGGCGCCGGCTCGTCCCAGGCCTCGAAGCCCTCCCGCATCGCCCGCAGGCGCATCCCGGTCACGCCCGGGACGTCGGGGAGCGCGAAGAGCCCCTGTTCGTCGCTCGTCGCCTGCCTATGGACGGCGACCGAGGCGTCGAGGATCTCCCGGAACTTCATCCGGAAGGACTCCGGGGTCTCGATTCCGACCTGCGCCTCGTGGACGGGCAGCCCCTCCTCGTCGACGACCCGGCCGCCCAGGTCGATCCGCGGGGCGACGACGACGATGGGCTCCCGCCTGGCGAGCCCTCCGAAGACGCCGGCGAGGACGGTCGTCAGCTCGGGGCCGATGACGTGGATCTGTCCCCCGGACGTGGACTGCGCCGGCAGTTCGAAGCGGCCCTCGGCTCCGCTCACCGTCTCGGGGCCGTCCGGTCGCACGCCGACGCGAGTCCCCGGCCGCGGGTTCCCCTCCGCGTCGAGGACCCGACCGCGGACCGGGGGAGGCGAGGGCTTCGTCTCCGGGACCGCGGGGGGCGGTCCTGTCGAGGAGGCGCGCGCCGGAGCCGCGGGCGCCTTCAACTCGGAGCGGACCGCGGGGTCCGGGCCGCCGGGCTCCGCCGTCGACGTCCGGGGGGAAGCCGGGGCCGCCGGGCTCTCTGGAGGAGCAGAGGCCACCTTCGTCGGGGAGGGCTCCCCGTCGGGGAGCGCGACCCAGACGGCGACCGGAGCGAGGACGACGAGGGCGGTGACGAGGACCTTGGCTTTGGCGTTCACGAGGGCTGCCTCCAGGAGCGGGGGCGCCGGCGGGAAGAATCCGAGCCGCAGCGGCGCCAGGGCGAGCAGCCACGCCTTGCGATCCCCTCCGTACGTCCGGTCGAGTCCCTGCCGGAGGCGCTCGATCCCCCGCTGGAGGCGGGTCTTCACCGTCTCCACGGGGACCTCCAGCCGTCGCGCGATCGTCCGGGGCGGGAGCCCCTCGAAGAACCGGAGAAGGATCGTGGTCCGGTAGGGCTCCTCGAGATCGGCGACGGCCTCGACGACGCGCCGCTGCGCGGACAGGCGCTCCACGAGCTCGGCGGTCGAGGGGAGGGACTCCCCGCGCGCGACCCGGCGTTCGCGTTCGACGCGCCGCGTCTCGCTCCGGTGGTCCTCCCGCGCGAAGTTGCGGAGCACCGCGGCGAACCATCTCCGCAGGGGCCGCTCCGGGGCCGGGGGGTGCTCGATCGCCGCGACGAGGGCCTTCTGCGCGAGATCGTCCGCGGAGGCGGCGTCCCGGCTCAGGCGCCGGGCGAGCGAGCGGATCCACCCCGCGTGCTCCAGGAGTCGCTCCGGCTGGGTGGGGAGGGGATCGGGCATGGTCTGCACGGATCCCTATGCTGCCGGAGTCAAAACGGGTTCAGCCGCCCCCCTCCGGTCCTTGCTCGGGGGGGGGGTCGGACGAACCTACCACGGGTCCGTCGAACCCGCCCGGCTCGGGGGCAGACTCGGTCGCCGGCCCCGCCTCAGATCGCGGCCAGGCGGCGGGCGACGAATCTCCGGAGGAGCCAGCGGTCGACGCTGACCGGGCCCGCTCCGGCGGCGAGGAGCCACACGAGGAGGAGGAGGGACACGAAGGGGACGATCCCCCACAGTCCCCTCCCTCCGTCGAAGGACAGCTCCATGAGGAGGGCCTTCTGCTCGACGGTCAGGAGCGCTCCGAGCATCTCGCAGGAGAGGAGGAGCGCGAAGAGCCGGGTGCGGAAGCCGATGATGAGGGCCGCGCCTCCGGCGATCTCGAGCGTCGCCAGAGCGGGCGCGGCCGTCCCGGGATACGGGATCCCGGCGGCCGCCAGCGCGTCCCCGAGCCGGGCGACGTGGTCCCACTTCTCCATGCCGAACCGGAGGAAGCAGGCCCCGATCGCGATCCGGGTGATGACCGGGGCGAAGGGGACGAAGACCCGCTCCGAGAAGCGGCTGAGCTGCAACCAGACGGGGAGGCTGGGCGGGGACGGCGCCATCGATCGCCCATATCGGAATCCGCGGGCGGTCGTCTGAGACCCCCCTCCCCCCCCCCACCCCCTCGGCGGGCGCGTCCGCGTTCAGCCCCGCGCGGGGGTCACTGGACCGTGATCGACATCCCGT
>CBRGOK010000303.1:0-5401 GCA_967798035.1 uncultured bacterium | reverse complement strand
TTCCCGCCGGCGACGTCAACGGCGACGGACTCGGAGACCTGATCATCCACCGAGACGTGGTCGCCGCGCCGAACTGGACGATGCTGTTCACGGCCTATGGCGGACCCCCCAAGTGGTTCCAGGCGGGTGGAGACGTCGACGGGGACGGGTTCGACGACCTCCTCCTGGGCGATCAGGGCATCTCCTCGGGCGGGTTCTTCCAGAACGGGTTGGGAGAGGTGCTCTCGGGACCCTCCGGGGCCGTCCTCTACACGTACGCCGGGACCGGGAACTTCGACTTCCTTGGGGTAAACGCGGCGATCGGGGACATCAACGGAGACGGGTGCGACGACTTCGCCTTCACGGCGCACGAGACCTCGGCCACCTCCACATCCGGGGCCGGCTACGTGATCGTGTCCTCGGGCTGCACCGGGACGCCGCTCTTCTACCTCGACGGGAACACCTACTGGCCCGCACCCGGATTCGGCGGAGGCGCGGCAGGCGCGGGGGACGTGAATGCCGACGGGATCCCGGACCTCCTCGTCGGGGCTCCCGCCGGCGGGTTCTGGGGGTCCTTCTACTTTGGGAAGGTCTTCGTCCTCTCGATGGCGGACGGCTCGGTCCTGCACGCGATCGACGGGCCGCCGATCCCTTTCGCCTGCTACGCCTGCGGCGGAGGGCTCTCCAGCGTGGGAGACGTCGACGGGGACGGCTTCGACGATTTCCTCGTCGCCGCGAGGCTCGCCGCCATGACGTTCCTCTACTCCGGGGCGACCGGGCAGGTCCTCTACGAGCCTCCGCAGGGTCCGTCCTGGTCCACGGGCGGCGCCGGCGACGTCAACGCCGACGGCTTCCCCGACTTCATCGAGGGGTGGCCGCAGTACTCCCCCACGCCGTCGACACCGTACCTGGGACGTGCGTTCGTCTACTCGGGGGCCCCGCCGGGTGTGACCTCCTCCGGGCAGGGATGTCCGGGGACCTCGGGGGTGACCCCTCGGATCGGAGCGACGGGCACGCCCGCGCTGGGATCGAGCTTCGCGATCAACCTCTCCAAGGCTCCGGTGGCAACGCCGGCCGCGCTCCTCCTGGGGTTCTCCAATACGACGTGGTGGGGTATCCCCCTGCCGCTCAACCTCGCCCCATTCGGGATGCCGGCGTGCGACCTCCGGGTCTCCCCCGATCTCCTGTTCTTCGCGACGACCGCGGGGAATCTCCCGGACCGCGCGTACGTGACGATGACCTTCGGGATTCCCTCAATCCCCTCCCTCGCGGGGATGACCGTCCACGCCCAGTGGTACGTGCTCGACTCGGCCCCCGCGCTCTTTCCCGGGTCGCTGACGCGGGCTCTCCAGATCGTCCTCCAGTAAGGGCGCGCCGGAGCCGGCAAGAGGATGGCAGGCGAGGAAGGCCGCCGAGCGGCGACTTCGCCTCATTGGCGCCGGGGCTCGGAATCCTCCGGGAGGGTCCCCCGCGCCTGAGGAGGGACCGCGACTCCCTGCTCCCCGATCGCCGATCCCTTGCGTGGCGGGTCGCATAGGCCGACGCGCGTCCCATCCTCAAGAATCGCGATCGCGGGGACGGAGCAGGAGGACGACTTCTTCTCGACCACGCGGTGGCCCCGTTTCTCGAGGGCCGCGCGCACGTCCGCCGAGAGCGCGAAGGGGCGCACAGGTCCGGGATGTAACCGTTTCGCATCCCGTTCGTCATTAGAGGTGGGAATTCGGTGGTCGGCAGCTGCGGACGCCAGGCGTGTGCCTGGCGCCGAGGCCCTGGGCTTCTTGACGGACCTTCGGGGACGGGCTACGTAGGTCGCGATCGAATTGCCGGCCCGCTCGATACGCCGACTGGCGCCTCGGGCGGGTTACTTCATTCCGAGAGGAAGGGGAGATGGGGGGAGATACCGGCGCGAGGAGGGCGGTCGCCTTCGTGGATGGGCAGAACCTTTTCCACGCAGCCCGGAGGTGCTTCGGGTACCGCCTTCCCAACTTCGACCTCCGCCGACTCTCGCAGGCCGTCGGTTCCTCCCGCGGCCGGAACCTGGAGGAGGTGCGCTTCTACGGCCGCGCGCACGTCCGCCGAGAGCGCGAAGGGGCGCGCAGGCCCGGGATGTAACCTTTTCGCCCCCCGTTCGTCATCAAGGGGGTGTGGATTCGGTGGTCGGCGGCCGGGGGGAAGCCAAGGGCGTTCCCGGCGCCGAGGACCGGCGCCTTGACGGGCCTCGGGAGACGGGCTAGGTAGATCGCGTTCGACTTCCGGCCCGCTCGACATGCCGCAAGGCCTCGGGCGGGTTATTTCATTTCGGGAGGAAGGGGGAATGCTGGGGGAGAGCGGTGCGAGGAAGGCGGTCGCCTTCGTGGACGGCCAGAACCTCTACCACGCCGCCCGCGAGTCGTTCGGCTACACCTACCCGAACTACGATCCGCTCTCGCTTGCCCGGAGCGTCTGCGAACGACGGGGGTGGCGACTCGTCGAGGTCCGTTTCTACACGGGGGTTCCCACGCCGCACGACGATCCTTTCTGGTCTGGATTCTGGTCCGCGAAACTTCGCGCGATGGGTCGTGGAGGGGTGAGGGTCTTCTCGCGACCGCTGCGACGTCGCCAAGCGAGGATCCGGCTCCCCGGCGGACCCACGCACCTGTTCCTCACGCGGGAGGAGAAGGGGATCGACGTCCGGATCGCGATCGACGTGATCCGCATGGCCTACGAGAGGGAGTACGAGGTCGCCCTCCTCTTCAGCCAGGACCAGGACCTCTCGGAGGTCGCCCGGGAGATCCGGGTGATCGCGCGGAAGCAGGGCCGGTGGATCAAGATCGCCTCCGCCTACCCACGGGGCGAGGGCTCTGGCAAGCGCCCCGGGATCGACCTCACCGACTGGATCCCGATCGACCGCGCGACCTACGACGCCTGCGTGGACCCCCGCGACTACCGGCCGAAGTGAAGCGGGGAGCCCCTCGCTCGAACGCCTCCTCCGACCGCTCGCGCCTCCGCCGCGCGGAGGCCGGGTCGGGACCCCTAATCCCCAGCCGCCGTCCCTCCCCGCCGCGGGTCGCTGAAGCCGAGCCGCGTCCCGTCGGGCAGGATCGCGATCGCCTGGACCGAGCAGAAGGTCGACTTCTTCTCGACCACGCGGTGGCCACGCCTCTCGAGGTTCGAGCGGACGTCGGCGGGGAGGGCGAGCGGCTCCGCCTCGAGCGTGTCGGGCTGGTACTCCCCCTGCCTCGTCGCCTGCATCCAGGTCTGGTGGATCCGCGGCGCCCGGACCGCGCGGGAGAGGTCCATCCCGTGGTCGATCAGGTTGACGAGGACCTGGGTGAGCGTCGCCGGGATCCGCGTCCCGCCGGGAGTCCCGAGGACCCAGAGCGCCTTCCCCTCCTTCGAGACGACCGTCGGCGTCATGGAGGAGAGCATCCGCTTGCCGGGTTCGATCCGGTTGGGCGTCTTGTCGGACTCCGGGTTCGAGACGAAATCGTCCATCTCGTTGTTCAGGAGGAAGCCCGTCCCGGGCGCGACGAAGTGGCAGCCGAAGTAGTCGTTGATCGTCGTCGTCAGCGAGACGCAGTTGCCGGAGGCGTCGACGACGGAGAGGTGGGTCGTGTGCTCCCCCTCTCTCCGCGAGACACGGGCCTTGCCGGCGGATCCAGGAACGGTCGGCGGCTGGGGATCCGTGGCCCTGTACGGGTCCACCTGCGCCCGCATCTGGCTCGTGCGCTCCTCCGAAAGGAGGGCGTCGACGGGGACGGGGACGAAGTCCTCGTCCCCGAGGAGGAGGGCCCGGTCGGCGAAGGCGCGCTTGAAGGTCTCCGCGAGGAGGTGGATCGAGAGGGAGGAACCGAAGCCGGTCCCCCCGAGGTCGAACTCCTGGAGGATCGCGAGGGACTGGAGGAGGAAGATCCCTCCGCCGGACGGAGGGCCCATCGTCAGGACCTCGTGGCCGTTGTAGGCGCCCCGGATCGGCTCCCGCTCGACGGCGCGGTACTGCGCGAGATCCTCCTCCGTCCAGATCCCGCCGGAGGCGCGGACCCCCTCGACGAGTTTCTTCGCGACCTCGCCGCGATAGAAGCCGTCCCGTCCCTTCTCCGCGATCGCTCGGAGGGTGCGGGCGAGGTCGGGCTGGCGCAGGGTCTCCCCGGCCCTCGGGACCTTCCCCCCGGGCAGCAAAATCGCGGCGCAAGCCGGGAACGGCTCGAGGTTCTTCCGGTGGTCCGCGAGGTCGTCGGCGAGGTGGGGATCGACGGGGAAGCCCTTCTCGGCGAGCTCGATCGCGGGCGCGATCAGCTCCGCGAGGGGCTTCGTCCCGAGCCTCTCGCGGGCGAAGGAGAGGCCCGCGACACTCCCCGGGATCCCCGCCGCCAACGGGCCGTAGACGCTCGCCTCCTTCCGGACCTCCCCCTTCTCGTCGAGGTACATGTCGGGCTTCGCGGCGAGGGGGGCCTTCTCCCGGAAGTCGAAGGAGGTCGCCTTCCCGTCCGCCCCTCGCCAGAGGAAGAACCCCCCCCCGCCGATGTTCCCCGCCTGGGGGTAGACGACGGCGAGGGCGAAGGCGGCGGCGATCGCCGCGTCCGCCGCGTTCCCCCCCCTGCGCAGCACCTCGAGGCCGACGCGCGCGGCGATCGGGTGCTCCGCGACGACCATGGAGCGCTCCCCCCGGGCGGGGCGGGCGTTCACCTGCTCGTCGAGGAGGAGGAGGCCGAGGAGGGCGAGGCCGATCACTTCCCGGCCACCTCCTCGACCTTGATCCCCCGCCCCTTGAGGTAGGCGACGGCGCGATTGATCTCGGGGTCCTCTCCCTCCAGCTCCAGGGCCATGATCGCGATCTCTTCCGTGACGGAGGCGCCTCGGATGTTCGTGATGACCCTGAACTCCTTCCCGATCTGGTAGAGGACCGGCTCGTGGATCACCTGCTGGGGGAAGGTCAGGTACACCTTTCGCTTCATGCGTGAGACTCCGCAGCGCGGCGGGGCCGCGCGAGAAGGACGCCGACCGACGCGCAGGCGAGCGCCGTGCTCGTCCAGGATGGGTAGCGCGCGGGGACGTCGGGCCCTATCGAGGAGACGGCGTACATTCGATCGCGGCGCATCCAGTCGGTCCCGAAGAGGTCGCAGGCGGCCGCGACCGGGTTCGCGGTAAGGGCCGCGGAGGCGAGCCGGGCCCGCGCCGGGGCCCGGTCGAGGGACCGGAGGAGAGGCTCGCACCACCAGGGGGTCGAGACCGCCGCCGCGAGCGCGAGGATCGCGACGGGCGGGCCGGCGGGCCCGAGCCGCTCCGCGAGCCCCGCCGCGGCCAGGGAGACGGCGAGGAGGAGGGCGAAGGCGCCGGGGAGGAGGGAGGCCGGGCCCCGACCGAGGGCGAAGGCGAGGAGGAGCGCCGGGGCGGAGGCGAGCGCGGAGAGCGCTCCGGCGCGCACCCCCCCTCCCCCCGTGGC
>CBRGOK010000302.1:0-5418 GCA_967798035.1 uncultured bacterium | reverse complement strand
ACCCCTCCCACGCCTCGCTCGAGGCCTGCGCGGCGGGGGAGGGGACGAGCGCCGAGGCGCTCGCCCGAGACGGGACGTGGACGGAGATCGTCCCCCGCTCCCCGCTCGGGCCGGGACGACAGAACATCTTCTCCGTGCGCGAGGGGCGTCGGGTGACGCACGTGCGGCTCAACATCCACCCCGACGGCGGCGTCGCCCGGATGCGGGTCCACGGGGCCGTGGTCCCCGACTGGAGCCGATTCCCGGAGGGCTCGATCCTCGACCTCGCCGCGCTCGAGAACGGCGGGACCGTCGTCGCCTCGAGCGACATGTTCTTCGGCGCGGCCTCGAACCTCCTCCTCCCCGGCCCGGCCCGGAACATGGGGGAGGGATGGGAGACGAAGCGGCGGCGCGGGCCGGGGTTCGACTGGGCCGTCGTCCGGCTCGGCGCCCGCGCCCGCGTGCGCCGGATCGAGGTCGACACGAGCCACTTCAAGGGGAACTACCCCGACCGCTGCTCCGTCGAGGCGGCCGACGTCGAGGAGAAGGAGGTCGATCCCCGAGTCCTGGCCGAATCCCGCTGGCGGGAGATCCTCCCCGAGACGAAGCTCGAGGCCGACAAGCCCCACATCTTCGAGCGGGAGGATCGGGAGGCCTCGACGCTCGTCCGGTTGAACGTCTTCCCCGACGGCGGCGTCGCGCGATTCCGGGTCTTCGGGGTGAGAGGGTGAGTGGCGGCCTCGACCGGCTGAACCGGCCCGGAGCGGAGGCCGCGCGGGAGGAGTTTCTTCGGTGCTGCGGGTCCCGGCGCTGGGCCGTGGCGATGGAGACGCGCCGCCCCTTCTCCGACGCCGCCGCGCTCCGTCGCGCGGCCGAGGAGTCCGCCTCGGACCTCGGTACCGAGGACTGGCTCGAGGCGTTTGCCGCCCACCCCCGGATCGGCGATCGGGCGCGGTTGCGCGAGCGATTCGGGCGGACGGGGGAATGGTCTTCCCGCGAGCAGGCTGGGCTCTCGACAGCGACCGACGAGGCTCTCGAGGCGATCGAGCAGGCCAACCGCTCGTACGAGGAGCGATTCGGCCACGTGTTCCTGGTCTGCGCCTCCGGCAAGGGGGCGCCGGAGATCCTCGCGGCCCTGCGGGAGCGGCTGCGCAACGCCCCCGAGGTCGAACTCCCCATCGCCGCGCGCGAGCAGCGAGCGATCACGCGCCTGCGCCTCGAGAGGCTCCTGCGGGAGGGATGAACCGCCGCCGTCCTCGCGGGGACTGGGCGGCGCCCCAATCGAGGGGGGGCGGGGCCGAACGACCGGGCGCGGTTCGGGCGTGGTCGGCCGTTGGGTCGGGCGAGTGTAGGTTCTCGTGTCCCGCGCTGAATCCGATGACCCGGGAGAGGCAGCGCCGAAGTCCGTGCCCAGCCTCGCCCTAGAACCGGTTGCCGCGCTGGACCCGCACCGAGGGTGGGCCTACCCTACGCGCGGACTCGAGAACATGGCCCGAGAGTTCGACGTCATCATCGAGAGGGACTCCGAGGGCACCTTCGTGGCCACGGTGCCAGCCCTCAAGGGCTGCCACACGCAGGCGAAGTCCCTCGACGATCTCATGGAACGCGTGAAAGAGGCGATCGCCCTCTGCCTCGAGGTCGAAGGCGCCCCTCCGAAGTCTCTCGACTTCGTGGGCGTGCAGCGCGTTCGGGTCGCGTGACCGGGAAGGTCCCCCGGGTCACGGGAAAGGAGGAGGTGGCAGCCCTCGGACGGCTGGGGTTCGAGGTCATCCGCGTTCGTGGCAGCCACCACTTGCTGCGGCATCCGGACGGGCGCGCCACCGTCGTGCCCGTTCACCGGGGCGAGACCATCGGCCCGGGCCTCCTCGGCAAGATCCTCCGGGACTGCGGGATCGCCCGAGAGCAACTGGACGAGGCTCTCTGAGGAGGGGACTCAAGCCTCGCCAGGTGCAGGGAGACGATCGCAGCTCCGGGCACCTCCGCATGGCCGGCGTAGGGAGGTTTCTCTCTTCGGTCGACCGCCTGATCCTGAAGGGCATCGTCGCGCGGAAGGCCAGGGACCCCGCGTCCTGCGTCGCGCACGCCCTCAGGCCAGGCCGAATCCGGGGGTCGGCCGGGCGGGGCAAGCAGGCTCCGCGGGTCGAGCGTCCCGCCGGGCCCCTTCCGGAGGGGACGGGCCCTCCGGCGCGCGAGGGGATCGAGCGGGCGAGCCGCTTGTACGGGGTACGATTCGGCCACATCTTCCTCGTCCATGCGCCCGGCAAGGGCACTGGGGGCGAACTCCCCGTCGCCGCGCGCGATCGATCCGATGAAGACCTCGCTTCCCCCCGAGACGACGGGGCCCCTCCTCGAGCGGCTCGCCGGAGCGAACCGCGCGTTTGCCCGCACCTACCCGGGAGAGCGAGAGGAGCGGCAGCCCGTCCACACGGTCTACGGCGGTGCCCACCTCTTTCGCGCGGACGCCGTGGCGCGGATGGGGGAGGCGGCGCGAAGCGTGCTCCGGGAGGTCGCGCCCGACGGGAAGGCGCTCGCCCGCGCGCTCGCGTTCTCCGAGAGGGTTCCCGCGGAGGTCCTCTACACCCGGCTCGTCGAGAAGCTCGAGCGGGAGCCGGTCGAGGACTTCCGGATCGACTTCGAGGACGGTTTCGGGACCCGGCCCGATGCGGAAGAGGACCGCGAAGCGGAGAGAACGGCGCTCGAGGTCGCGCGCGGGATGGAGGCGGGCTCGCTTCCCCCGTTCGTCGGCATCCGGGTCAAGGCCTTCACCGAGGCGCTCGCGCCGCGCGCGGTGCGGACCCTCGACCTATTCGTGACGGCCCTGGTCGGGGCGACGAGGGGGCGCCTCCCCGGTGGGTTCGTCGTGACGCTTCCGAAGGTCGCGATCCCGGAGCAGGTCGGGGCTCTCGTGGACCTCCTCGATGTCCTCGAGTCGCGCTTGGGGCTCCCGGCGGGCTCGATCCCGATCGAACTGATGGTCGAGACGCCGCAAGCCATCGTCGGCCCCGACGGGCGCTCGCCGCTGGGCCGCCTCCTCGAGGCGGCCCGCGGACGGTGTCGGGGGGCGCACTTCGGGGTCTACGACTACACGGCGGCGAGCGGGATCACGGCCGCGCACCAGAGCCTGGACCATCCGGCCTGCGACTTCGCGCGCCACGCGATGCTCGCGGCGCTAGCCGGGCGGGGCGTCTTCCTCTCCGACGGGGCGACGAATGTGCTGCCCGTCGGACCGCACCGCGCGGGTCCCGGGACGGCCGCGCTCGCGGAGGCGCAGCGTAGGGAGAACGGGGAGGCCGTCCTCGCGGCGTGGAGGCTCTCGTACGCCCACATCCGCCACTCCCTGCGGCAGGGCTTCTACCAGGGGTGGGACCTCCACCCGGCGCAGCTCCCTGTCCGCTACGCCGCAGTCTTCGCCTTCTTCCTCGAGGGGCTCGAGGATGCGGCCCTCCGGCTGAAGACCTTCGTCGAGAAGGCGGCCCAGGCTACGCTCGTCGGGGACATGTTCGACGACGCGGCGACCGGCCAGGCGCTCCTCAACTACTTCCTGCGCGCGACGAGCTGCGGCGCGCTGTCGCAGGCGGAGGCGACGGCGAGGACCAGGCTCCGCATGGAGGAGATGCGGACCCGTTCCTTCCTCCGGATCCTCGAGGGGCGGCGGCGGGCCGCCGGGGGGGGCGCCTAGCGCCGCCCGGGAAAGATGGCGAAGGGGATCTCGACGCATGTCCTCGACACGGCGCGCGGCCGGCCGGCGGCGGGAGTCCAGGTCGCGCTCGCCCGGCGGGAGGAAGGGGGGAAGTGGACGGCCTGGGGAGAGGGTCGTACGGACTCGGGCGGCCGCCTCGCCGGACTGGAGGGGGGACGGGCGCTCGTCGCGGGCGTCTTCCGGCTCCGTTTCGACGTCGGGCCCTACTTCGCGGGACTCGGCGTCGAGGCCTTCTATCCCGAGGTGGAGGTCGTCTTCGAGGTGCGCCGCCCGGAGGAAGGCCACCACGTGCCGCTCCTCCTGAGTCCGTTCGGCTACTCCACGTACCGGGGAAGTTGAGGAAGGCGCGCGGGCCGGCCTGGCACCTCTCCGGAGGCGCGCGATGACGCCGCGCGACCTGCGCGAGTGGCTCGAGGCGCTCCTTCGCTGGGCGCATGTCTTCTCGGCGATCCTCTGGATCGGGCAGACCTACCTCTTCGTGCGGCTCGAGCGGAGGATGAAGCCCGTGGGGGAGGGAGGGCGCGAGGCGGTCTGGATGGTCCACGGGGGCGGCTTCTTCGTCCTCGGGAAGGAGGGCGCGCCCGCGCGGCTCCCCTCCCCCCTCCTCTGGTTCAAGTGGGAGGCCGCGTCGACCTGGTTGACCGGGGCGGCGATTCTCGCGCTCACCTATTACATGGGAGGGCTCCTCGTCGAGCCCGAGCAGGACTACGCGCTCGGCGCGGCCGCCGGGATCGGCGCGATCGTCCTCGCCTGGCTCGTCTACGACCGGCTCGCGCGAACCTCGCTCGTCGAGCGCCCTCTCCTCTTCGGCGGGATCGCGCTCGCGGCCCTCCCGCTCGCCCACCTGGGGCTGCGGCAGGTGCAGAGCGACCGTTCGGCCTTCCTCCACGTCGGGGCGCTGATCGGGACGATCATGGCGGCGAACGTGTGGCTGCGGATCCTCCCGGCCCAGCGGCGCAGGATCGCGGCGCTCCGGGAGGGGAGGGCCCCCGACCCCGCGCCGGCGCCGGGTCCGGGCCGCACCACGCACAACACCTACCTCGCCGTGCCCCTCGTGTTCCTCATGGTGAGCAACCACTTCCCCGTGATCTCCTACGGGAGCGACGGCAGTTCGCTCGTCCTCGCCGGGCTCCTCCTCGTCGGCTTCGTCGCGGCGAGAGTCTTGCGGGGCTGAGGCCCGCGCCGCGAAGGGCCTCCTTCGCGCGTACTACGGGGCGCCGGTCAGGCGTCGACCGGCTTCTCCTGCGGCTCCTCCTTCTCCTTGCGCTTCTCCTTCGGCGGGGGGGGAGGCTCCTCGCGCCGCGGCTGGGGCTCGACCCCCGGCCCGATCCGCCAGCCGGCGCAGACCGGGAAGACGTCGAGCTCGACGAGGTCCGCCGAGATGTTCGCGGAGACGAGCCGGAAGACGGTCGCGTAGGCCGCCGGAGGGCAGAGCTCGATGTCCATCCCGGTCGGCCCCGACGGCCCCCGCAGCCCGACGAAGGGCTCGATGCCGAAGGCGAAGTTCTGGCGGTGATGGGGCCGGGAGGTGCAGCCGGCTGCCAGGAGGACGAGGGGGTGGTGTAGTGGGGGCGTCCGGGGCATGGGGATCTCCGGCTACGAGGGGGTCCGAGGACGGGGAGAAGGGAGAAACGACGGGGAGACCCGCCGGGTTCCAGGCGCGAGGGTCTTCCCGGTTTCCCGCCACGCGCGCAGGACCCGCCGCGCGGTCCGCTCCTCCCTCAGGTAGGTCTCCCGGA
>CBRGOK010000301.1:0-5455 GCA_967798035.1 uncultured bacterium | reverse complement strand
GACCTCGCCGGCTATTGGTTCGATCCGGACGAGGACGACCACGCCGTCGTGGTCGCGGCGGGATGGAGCTTCTGAGGTCCCGGGAAGGGTCGGTGACCTCGAGGTCGAGTTCCGCGGAAGGCGGAGTTCCGGGCCGCCCGCGGTATAACCCCATGCAGGTCATGACCTCCGACATGCGCCTCGCTGGAGTGGTTCATTGCCAGACCCTCCAGGCGGAAGCGGCGCTCGGAGGAGCCGGGTGAAGGAGATCGAGGGATGTCTCGTTCCGCGCGGGCGAGCCCGGCGGGCGTGAAGGGGTCCGAATGAATCGTCGGAGAGAATGGATCGCGCGCGCCGGACTGGTCGCCGCGCTGGGCGGCGCCTGCAAGAAGAAGGAGGTTCCCCCGCCCCCCCCTCCCCCCGAGGTGAGGGCCGCCGCCGTCGTCGTGCGGGACGTCCCGGTCTACGTCGAGGCGATCTCGGAATCCCGGGGCTCGAGCGAGATCGAGATCCGGGCGCGGGTCGAGGGGTTCGTCGAGACGGTGGACTTCAAGGAGGGGACGCAGATCAAGAAGGGGGACCTCCTCTACACCCTCGATCCCCGTCCCTTCGAGGCCTCCCTGGCCGGGGCGAAGGGCGCCCTCGCCGAGGCGGAGGCGCAGCACGCGCGGACGAAGAACGACGTCGCGCGGTACGAGCCGCTGGTCAAGAAGAACGCGATCTCGCGGGAGCAGTACGACACGGCCGTCGCCCTCGAGAAGGCGGCCGCGGCGGCGGTGGAGTCGGCGCAGGCGGTCGTCCGCCGGGCGGAGGTCGACCTCGGCTACACGAAGGTGACGGCTCCCGACGACGGGCTCGTCGGGAAGACCGAGGTCCACCCGGGGACGCTCGTCGGCCGCGGCCAGAGCACGCTGCTGACGAAGATCTCGAAGATCGACCCGATCCACGTCCGCTTCAGCATCGCGGAGAAGGACTACCTCTTCTTCGCGCGCCGGAAGGCGGAGAGAGGGGGGACCGACTCGACGGCGGACGCGCCCTTCGAGCTCCTCCTCGCCGACGGGACCGTCCACCCGGAGTCGGGCCGCCTCGTCTTCGTCGACCGGAACGTCGATCCCCTCACGGGCACGATCCTCCTCGAGGCGGGCTTCCCGAACCCCAAGGGGATCGTCCGGCCGGGTCAGTACGGCCGGGTTCGCGTGGCGGTGGACGTGAAGAAGGGGGCGGTCCTCGTGCCGCAGCGGGCGATCCAGGAGCTGCAGGGGATTTACAGCGTTGCCGTCGTGTCGGCGGAGGACACGGTCGACCTCCGGACGGTGAAGCCCGCCGAGCGGGTCGGCTCTCTCCGCGTGATCGACTCCGGCCTGCGGGCGGGGGAGAGGATCGGCGTCGAGGGGCTCCAGAAGGTCCGGCCCGGCGCGAAGGTCCGCGCGCTCCCCGCGACGGTGGAGGAGACCGCGACCGCGCCGGCCCGGACCGGAGGCTAGGCGATGGCGCAGTTCTTCATCCGGCGGCCCATCGTCGCCATCGTCATCTCGATCCTCACCGTCCTGTTCGGCCTCTTCACGCTGAAGGGGCTGAGCGTCGAGCAGTACCCCTTCCTCGCGCCCCCCACGATCCGCGTCGAGGCGACCTATCAGGGGGCCTCCGCCGAGACGGTCGAGCAGTCGGTCGCGACCCCGATCGAGCAGGAGGTGAACGGGGTCGACAACCTCATCTACATGAAGTCCACGAACACGAGCGACGGCCGGATGCTGCTCGACGTGAACTTCGAGGTGGGGGTCGACCAGGACATGGCGAACGTGCTGGCCCAGAACCGGGTCTCCCAGGCGCAGTCCCGGCTCCCCCAGGAGGTCACCACCCAGGGCGTCACCGTCAAGAAGCAGAGCCCGAGCATCCTGATGGTCATCTCCCTCTATTCGCCGGGGGGGAGGTACGACGCCAACTTCCTCACGAACTACTGCATCATCAACCTCCGGGACCAGATCCTGCGCATCCCCGGCGTGGCCCAGGTCGAGATGTACGGGGGGGACGACTACGCCATGCGGATCTGGCTGAGTCGCGACCACCTCGCCAAGCTCGGGCTCACCCCCGCCGACGTCATCGCCGCGATCAAGGAGCAGAACCTCCAGGCCCCTGCGGGCCAGGTCGGCGCGCGCCCCTCCCCGGCCGACCAGGAGTTCACCTACACCGTGCGGGCCCCGGGGCGGCTGATCGAGTCCGCGGAGTTCGAGGACATCATCCTGCGGGAGACGGAGACCGGCGCGCAGATCCGGGTGAAGGACGTCGGCCGCGCCGAGCTCGGGTCGGAGAACTACAAGTCCTTCGGCCGGCTGAACCAGAAGCCCGCGGGCATCATGGCGGTCTACCTGCTGCCGGGCGCCAACCAGCTCCAGGCGGCGCACGCGATCTACGAGACGATGGAGCGGGCGAAGGGCCTGTTCCCGCCCGACGCCGACTACTCGATCGTCTACGACACGACCCCGGCGGTCGAGGCCTCGATCCACGAGATCGTGAAGACCTTCGTCGAGGCGGTGATCCTCGTCGCGATCGTCGTGTTCGTGTTCCTGCAGAACCTGCGGGCGACGATCATCCCCCTCCTCACCGTCCCCGTCTCCCTGATCGGGACCTTCATCTTCTTCCCGATGCTCGGGTTCTCCCTGAACACCCTCTCGATGTTCGGCCTCGTGCTGGCGATCGGGATCGTCGTCGACGACGCGATCGTCGTGGTCGAGGCGGTGATGCACCACATCGAGCACGGGAAGAGCCCGAAGGAGGCGACCGTCCAGGCGATGAAGGAGGTGTCAGG
Source organism: uncultured bacterium (assembly GCA_967798035.1). GTDB lineage: Bacteria > Planctomycetota > UBA1135 > UBA1135 > JAKEFM01 > JAKEFM01. The sequence goes on along the minus strand of CBRGOK010000301.1, from coordinate 2,670 downwards.
GCCGGTCGTCGGCATCGCCCTGATCCTCTCGGCCGTCTTCGTCCCCGTCGGCTTCCTCGGCGGCCTGACGGGGCGGATGTACCAGCAGTTCGCGCTCACGATCGCGATCTCCGTCCTCATGTCGGCCTTCAACGCCCTCTCCCTCTCCCCCGCGCTCGCCGCGATGCTCCTCAAGCCCTCGAAGGGGCCCCCGAAGGGGCCGCTCGGCGTCTTCTTCCGCGGGTTCAACAAGGTCTTCGAGACCTCGACGAAGGGGTACGTCGGCCTCGCGGGATTCCTCGTGCGGAAGGCCTCCCTCACCCTCCTGATCGCGGCGGGAGTGGGCGTCGGAGCCGTGCTCTTCGGCGGCACCCTCGCGAAGGGCTTCCTCCCCGAGGAGGACCAGGGGGTCTTCATGATCAACGCGCAGCTCCCCCCGGCTGCCTCCCTCGAGAGGACGAGCGAGCTCCTCTCCCGGGTCGAGGAGGTCCTCGCGAGGACCGAGGGGATCGAGTCGTACAACGCGATCGGAGGGCTCGGCCTCCTCACGAACTCCTTCCAGCCGAACTTCGGCTCCTGCTTCGTGCGCTTGAAGCCGTGGGAGGAGCGGAAGGGGGAGGCGCTCCACGTCCGGGGGATCATGGCGAAGGTCCAGGCGGAGCTTTCGAAGTTCCCCGAGGCGATCGTCTTCCCCTTCAACATCCCGACCCTCTCCGGGTTCGGCGCCTCCTCGGGGTTCAACCTCCTCCTCCAGGACCGCAGCGGCACCCTCTCCATCGCGGAGCTCGGGGAGCAGACCCGGAAGTTCCTCGAGGCGGCGCGGGCCCGCCCCGAGCTGCGCAACCTCTTCACCTCCTTCGACCCGACCTATCCCCAGGTGAAGGTCGACCTCGACCGGGAGAAGGCGCGCAAGCTCGGCGTCCCGGTCGACCAGGTCTTCCAGGCGATGGCGACCGTGCTCGGCGGCGCCTACGTCAACGACTTCAACCGCTTCGGCCGGCTCTTTCGCGTCTACGTCCAGGCGGAGGCCGAGGACCGCCGGACGCCCGAGGACATCGGGGAGATCTACGTCCGGAGCGGGACGACGAACGCGATGATCCCCCTCTCGACGCTGATGCGCGTCGGCTCGGAGGCGGGGACGGAGGTGACGAACCGGTTCAACCTGTTCCGGTCCGTCGAGGTCAGCGGCTCCCCGGCCCCCGGCTTCTCCTCGGGACAGGCGATCGCCGCGCTCGAGGAGACCTTCGCGCAGACGATGCCGCGGGAGATGGGCTTCGCCTACACCTCGATGTCCTACCAGGAGAAGGTCGCTCCCCCCCCCGGCCCGACCTTCGTCCTCGCGATCGTCTTCGTCTTCCTCCTCCTCGCCGCGATGTACGAGAGCTGGCGCCTCCCCTGGGCCGTGCTCTTCGGCTCGCCCCTCGTCCTCCTCGGCGCCTTCTTCGGCGTCTGGCTGATGGGGTACGACAACAACGTCTACGTCCAGGTCGGCTGCGTCATGCTGATCGGGCTCGCCGCGAAGAACGCGATCCTCATCGTCGAGTTCGCCAAGGCGAAGCACGAGGAGGGGAAGAGCGTGAAGGACGCCGCCCTCGAGGCCGCGAAACTGCGCTTCCGCCCGATCCTGATGACCGCCTTCGCCTTCATCCTCGGCGTCGTCCCCCTCATGCTCGCGAGCGGCGCCGGGGCGGGGGCGCAGAACGTCATGGGGACGGCGGTCTTCTGGGGAATGCTCGTCGCGACCGCCCTCGGGGTCTTCCTGATCCCGGGGAACTTCGCCTTCTTCCAGGGGATCGGGGCGAAGAAGCGGGAGGCGAAGGCCGCCGAGGAGCCCGACGCGCCCCCCGCGGCGGCGCACTGACATGGTCCGCGCGCGTCCGCTCGCGGCCGCGGCCCTCCTCGCCGCCTCCTGCACGGTCGGCCCCGACTACGAGCGGCCGCCGATCGACTCGCCGGAGGCGTGGCGGGAGGCGGCGGCCGCCGACTCCACCCTCGCCGACCTCCCCTGGTGGCAGCTCCTCGGGGATCCCGCGCTCGAGGAGGCGATCCGCGTCGCCCTCGAGGAGAACCGCGACCTGCGGATCGCCGTCGAGCGGATCGAGGAGGCCCGGGCGCGCTACGGCTTCACCCGCGCCCAGCTCTACCCGTGGCTCGACGCGACGGCGGCCGCCGGCCGGGTCCGCTTCAGCGAGGGGACCCTCGCCCACCTCCCCGAGTCGGGGACGGCCCCCGACGAGGAGCAGAGCCTCTTCGCCGGCGGGCTCGCCCTCTCGTGGGAGATCGACTTCTTCGGCCGCATCCGGCGGGCCGCGGAGGCGGACCGGGCGGCGATGCTCGCCACCGAGGAGGCGCGCCGCTCCGTGGTCCTCACGCTCGTCTCCGAGGTCGCCCGGGTCTACGTCGAGATGCGGGACTTCGACCGGCGCCTCGAGATTGCGCGGCGCACCCTGGAGTCGCGCCGGGAGTACGTCGAGCTCGCGCGGACCCGCTTCGAGGGGGGGATCACGCCGGAGCTCGACTGGCGGCAGTCCGAGGCCGAGTTCCACCGGATCCAGGCCCTCGTCCACGAGTTCGAGCGGCTCGTCGCGCAGAAGGAGAACGAGCTCTCCGTGCTCCTCGGCCGCAATCCCTCCTCGATCGGGCGCGGGCGGCCGGTCGAGGAGCTCCAGGTCCCTCCCTCCGTCCCCGCCG
>CBRGOK010000300.1:0-5456 GCA_967798035.1 uncultured bacterium | reverse complement strand
TCGTCCGGTCGCGGAGGAGGAAGACCGTCTCCCCCCCGACGACCCGGTCCCAGTGCTTCTGCGCGTCCTCGGTCGGACGGAGCCCCACGACCTGGAGGCGGGACTTGCCGATCCGCGGGCGCAGCTGGTTCACCGTGCCGGCGGAGAGATGCGGCTCGACCTCGGCGAGGGTCCGGACGCGCTCGAGGTCGTGGGCCGCGCGCGCGCCGCCGCTCCCCTCCTCGATCGGGAAGACGAAGAAGCCCGACCCGGAGGGGCGGGACATGTGGACGATCGCCATCGCCGCGGAGGATATCGCGCGGCGGAGGTCGCCGCGTGGAGGGGGGCGAGGCCTGCGCCCCCTACTTCCGGAGCCCGAGCTTGTCGAGCTTGGGGGCGATCACGGCCCGGCAGTACCCCTGCTCCTTGTTCCCGCGGTAGTAGTCCTGGTGGTACCCCTCGGCGGAGTAGAAGGGGCCGGCCGCCACGATCTCGGTCACGATCGGGTCCTCGAAGGCCCCGGACTTCTCGACCGCCTCGAGGGAGGCCTCGGCGGCCTTGCGCTGCTCCTCGGAGTGGTAGAAGACCGCCGAGCGGTACTGCGTCCCGGCGTCGTTCCCCTGGCGGTTCAGGGTCGTCGGGTCGTGGAGCCTCCAGAACCAGTCGAGGAGGGTCGCGTAGGAGATCCGCTTCGGATCGAAGGTGACCTGGACGACCTCGGCGTGGCCCGTCGTCCCGGCGCAGACCTGCTTGTAGGTGGGGTTCGCGACCTTCCCCCCCATGTAGCCCGACTTCACGTCGAGGACGCCGTCGAGCTGCTCGAGGACCGCCTCGACGCACCAGAAGCAGCCGGCGCCGAAGGTCGCGATCTCGGTCCCGGGGCGGGGAATGGAGGCTTCGGCGGTCATCGGAGTCTCCTCGGAGACCGGGGGGGAGCCCTCCGGTCCGGATCGGGTGCCCGAAGGGCCGCGGCTCCCCGCCCCTCCGTCCGCGCAGGAGGCGAGGGCGAGGAGGGCCGGAACGAGCCGGGCGGCGGGAGCGTGGCGCATGGGTCGGTTGGGTCCCGGACCAGGGATCCATGGTACGAGGCGCCGCCTCCCTCGGGACGCGGGTCCTCCCCGGCGGGGGGCGGAGGGCCTACAGTCTCCGTCGATGGGCGATCGCGCGATCGTCGGGGTGGACCTCTCGCGCGGCGTGGTCGAGCGGGACATCCTTCCTCCCTATCTCGCGCGGGACTTCTGCGGCGGGTCGGGCATCAACTCCCGCCTCCTCTACGACCTCGCGCCGCCGGGCGTCGACCCGCTCTCCGCACGCAACCCCCTCCTCCTTGGCGTGGGTCCGATGGTGGCCGCGGGGGTCCCCTCCGCCGCCCGGGTGACCTTCACCTCGACGGGCCCGCTCACCGGACTCTTCTGCGACTCGAACGCCGGGGGCTCGCTCGGCCTGCGGTTGGCCGGCGCCGGGATCGACCACCTCGCGATCGTCGGGCGCGCGGCCGCTCCGTCCTGCCTCGTCGTCGAGCGCGACGGCGCAGTTGGGGTCCTCGAGACCCCGGAGCTCTGGGGTCTCTCCCCCGAGGAGACCGACGCCCGCCTCGCCGAGCGATTCGGCGACTGCGAGACCGCGCGGATCGGCGTGGCGGGGGAGCGCGGGGTCCTCTTCTCCGGGATCGTCTCCGCCCGCCGCCGACCGAGCCTCTCGGGCCGAGGCGGACTCGGCGCCGTGATGGGCTCGAAGAACCTGAAGGCGATCGTCGTCCGCGCGCCCCTTCCTCCCCGGGAAGCCGATCCCGGTTCCTGCCGGAACCTCGTCGCGGCGCTCCTCGAGTCCCCGCGCCTGCGGATGCGCGCGGAGCGCGGCACGCTCGACCTCCTCCAGGCCTACGCGGCGATGGGGGACCTCCGCGAGCGGAACTTCGGGCGGGCGCTCCCCGCCGAGGCGATCGCGTCCCTCGACCCCGACGCGATCCACGAGAAGCACGCCGAGGGGCGGCGCGGATGCACGGGGTGCCCGACTCCCTGCGGGTTCCTCTACGGCGGGGTCGACCTCACGAAGGGGAGGCGGGCAGAGTTCGGAGCGGTCTACGCGCTCGGGCCGAACCTCGGCGTCGCCGACTTCGAGGGGGTCCTCCGCCTCCTCGAGGCGGCCGACGGCCTGGGCCTCGACGCGATCGAGCTGGGGACGACGCTCGCGGCCTACGCCGCCGCGGTCGAGCGGGGAGAGGTCGACGGCGGGGCGCCGGTCTGGGGCGATCTCCCGCGGCTCCTCGGGCTCGTCGACTCCCTCGCGCGCCGGGAGGGGCCGGGAGCGGCACTCGCCGACGGCGCCGCCGCCTTCGCCCGGTCGATCGGGAAGCCGGACCTCGCGCCCCACGCCAAGGGGCTGGGCGGACGCCCCGAGAAGAACCTCGCCTCCGTCCTCGGTCAGTGCGTCTCCACCCGCGGCGGCGACCACATGCGGGCCTTCCCCTTCCTCCTCTTCGGCGGAGGGAATCGTGCCGCGATCGACCGCGTGTTCGGCCCTCTTCCGGAGGAGGGGTACGACCCGGAGCGCCCTGCGGCGAAGGGGCGGCTCGTCTGGTGGCACGAGAACTTCAAGGCGGCGATCGACGCCGCGGGGTTCTGCGCCTTCAGCGCGGCGGCGCTGATCGCCGACGGCCTTTTCAGCCCCGGAGCTGTCGCCGCGCTCCTGCCCGAGGGAGACGCCACCTGGGAGGGGTTCTTCGCGGCGGGGGAGCGGATCGTCCAGGTCCAGCGGGCGTTCAACGCCCGCCGCGGAGCGACCCGTGCCGACGACCTTCCCTCCTGGGCGCTCGCCGACCTCTCCCGCGAGGGGATGCTCGGGGAGTACTACCGATGGCGCGGCCTCTCGGAAGCCGGGACCCCGACGCGCAAGCGCCTCCTCTCCCTCGGCCTCGAGGACCTCTCCTTCGGCCTCGAGGCGGAGGGGGTTCTCGGAGAGGGGGGAAGCCCCTTCCCCGGCACCTCCGTGCCGGCGGCCGCGCCTGCGTGATCGTCGCGGTCCGTTCGATCGGCCCGCTCGCCGCGGCGCTCGGCGGAAAGCGCGTCGAGGTCGAGGTTCCCGACGGGACGGACGTCGCCGATCTCCTCGGCCGCCTGGCGAAGCGAAGCCCTCCCGCCGCCGGACTCCTCGGAACGGCCGGCAGCGCTCCCGCTCAGGCCTTCCGGGCCGGGAAGTCGCTCGCGCCCGCCGACCTCCTCCGGGAAGGCGACGAAGTCGACCTCGTCCTCGCCGTGGCGGGGGGGTAGGGGGGGTCTTAGCTTCCGGTCCGCAGCATCCGCAGGAAAGAGCGGACCGCCCGCTGTCCCTGCGGGGTCTGTCGCACGAGGAGGAGCGTGCCGAACACCTCGGCCGAGGTCCCTTCCTCCGTCCAAGACTCGGGGACGATCGACTTCTTCAGGATCTCCACGATCTGGTCCGCCTTGAACCCGCTTGCGGTCCGCACGGCCGGCGGCTCCGGCTCGCGCCGCGCCTGGCCCGAGGGGAGGAGGAGTCCGAAGTCCTCGGGCGCGGGGAAGTCCCGGACCTCGAAGAGGAGGTCCCCGATCTCGTAGAGCCGCAGGCTGACCAGAGGCTTCGCGTTCTCGGGCGTCGTGAGGAAGAAGGCCGAGTGCTTGTAGAGAAACCGCCACTGCCCCTGCTCGGCGAGGATCTCCATCGCGGAGAGAAGGGAGATCTCGCGCAGGTCCAGGGTCACCGGCCTCGCGGCGCCATCCGCGAACGCCTTGCGCAGGGCGGGATGGACCACGAAGTGGAGGCCGGAGAGGGTCGAGAGGAACGAGGCGACGACCGCGGGATCCGCGTCCACCAGCGAGACCGGAGCGCGCCTCCTCCGCAGCGTCTCGATCGCGCGGGCGAAGGCCTTCTCCTCGCGCTCCTCGTAGAGGAGGACATGCTCCGGCTCCTGGAAGGGGCCCGCGAGGAGGGGGAGGAGGACGGCGAGCACGGCGGGTGAAGTCTCCACCCGAACCGGCGAGGCGCGCAAGGCCGGCGCTTCGTCTTCCTCTTCGTCGTCCGCACCGGACTCGCGCGCTGAGCGCGATGGGATCTGCGCGTAGGGGGAAGGAGGGACCGCCTACCCACGCTTCCGCGCGAGCCGGAAGAGATTCCGCGCCCCCGCGAGGATCTCGCCGCGCGAGATCTTCGAGCGGCCCGCGCGGCGGTCGACGAAGACGATCGGCGTCTCGCCGATCCGGAGCCCCGCGCCGTGGCAGGCGAGGAGGACCTCCTCGAGGAAGGCGTAGCCCGAGGAGCGGATCGAGGCGAGGGGGACGCGGCGCAGCGCCTCGCAGCGGTAGGCGCGGTACCCCGAGGTGATGTCCCGGGCGGGGATCCGGAGGAGGAGGCGGGAGAGGAGGTTGGCGCCCGAGGAGAGGAAGCGGCGGTGGAGTCCCCAGTTCCGGATCCCGCCGCCGGGGACGTAGCGGGAACCGATCATCAGGTCGCGGTCGCGCAGCCCTGCGAGGAGGGCGGGGAGGTGGGAGGGGTCGTGGGAGAAGTCGGCGTCCATCGTGACGACCGCCTCGAAACCGTCGCGTATCGCCTGGTCGAGCCCCGTGAGGTAGGCGGTGCCGAGCCCCAGTTTTCCGGGTCGGGCGTGGAGGAGGACCCGAGGCTCCGTTCTCGAGAGGGCGCGGACCGCCTCCCCGGTCCCGTCGGGGGAGTCGTCGTCGACGACGAGGACCTTCGCGTCGGGGACCGCCTGGAGGATCGCGCGCGCGAGCGGGACGATGTTCTCCCGCTCGTCGTACGTCGGGACGACGACGAGGGTTCGCAAGGGGTCCATTCCGGGGGGACGCGCCCCGTCGAACAAGGGTTCCGGCCCTCCCGGATGTTCCGGCGCCCCCGAGTTCCCCGATAATCGAAGGGGTGACCGAGGCCTTCGACCGACTGCGCCGGGACTGCCGCCACTTCCGGGGGGAGCGCCCCTGCGAGCCCCACAAGAAGGAGGGGGTGGCGTGCGAGGAGGGGTGCCCGCACTACGACCCGCGGACCGCCCGGGTGCTCGTGGTCAAGCTGGCCGCGCCGGGAGACGTGCTGCGGACGACGACGATCCTCCCGGCGCTCGAGGACGCGCTCGGACGGCCCGAGATCGTGTGGGCGACCGGCGGGCCGTCGGTCCCCCTGCTGGAGGGGAATCCCCGGATCCACCGGATCGTGCCGTTCCGCGGGTCGCTGCCGGTGGAGCTCGCCGCCGCGGAGTTCGATCTGCTCCTCAACCCGGACGCTTCTCCGGAGGCGGCCGCCCTCGCCTCGGCCGTCCGGGCGGGGGAGAAGCGAGGCCTAGGACTGGACGCGGCGGGGAGGCCCTACCCGTTCAATCCCGAGGCGGAGGAGTGGCTCCTCCTCGGCCTCGACGACAAGCGGAAGAAGGCGAACCGGAGGTCCTATCCCGAGATCGTCCACGCGATGTTCCGGCTCCCTCCGCCGCGGACGGGGCCTCTCCTCCACCTCGG
>CBRGOK010000299.1:0-5462 GCA_967798035.1 uncultured bacterium | reverse complement strand
CTCCTCGGTCGGCCAGCTCTACGAGCCGGTCGACCGGTAGTCCCTCCTCTTCTACCGGGAGGCGAAGGACGGCCAGATCCTCGAGGAGGGGATCACGGAGGCGGGCTCGATGGCCTCCTTCCTCGCCGCCGGCACCGCCCACGCGGGACACGGGATCGCGACGATCCCGATCTTCCTCTTCTACTCGATGTTCGGGCTCCAGCGGATCGGGGACCTCGTCTGGGCCGCCGGCGACAGCCGCTGCCGGGGGATCCTCGTCGGGGCGACCTCCGGGCGGACGACCCTCGCCGGGGAGGGGCTCCAGCACCAGGACGGGAACAGCCACATCCTCGCCTACCCCGTCCCGAACCTGGTCGCCTACGACCCGGCCTACGCCTACGAGATCGGGGTGATCCTCCTCGAGGCGCTGCGCCGGATGGTGGAGAAGGAGGAGGACGTCTTCTTCTATCTCACGGTCGGCAACGAGACCTACCGCCAGCCGGCGATGCCGCCGGGGGCGAGGGAAGGGATCCTCCGGGGGATCTACCGCCTGCGGGACGCTCAGGCGCCGGTCGCCCACCTCCTCGGGAGCGGGGCGATCCTGAACGAGGCGGTCCGCGCGCAGGAGCTCCTCCGGGAGCGGTTCGGAATCTCGGCCGACGTGTATTCGGTGACGAGCTACAAGGAGCTGCACCGGGACGCGCTCGAGGCCGAGCGGTGGAACCGCCTGCATCCGGCGGAGGCTCCCCGCGTCTCCTACCTCGGCAGGGTCCTCGAGGGGACCAAGGGGGTCTTCGTCGCCGCCTCCGACTACGGGAAGGCCCTCCCCGACTCGGTCGCCCGGTGGATCCCCGGACGCCTGATCTCCCTCGGCACCGACGGATTCGGCCGCAGCGACGGCCGCGCTCGACTGCGCCGATTCTTCGAGGTCGACGCCCCCTCGATCGCCCTCGCCGCGCTCCAGGGGCTCGCGGAGGACGGGGCGGCGTCCCGCGAGACGGTCGCGAGGGCCATCGCCGAGCTCGAGATCGATCCGGAGAAGCCCGAACCGTCGCGGTCGTAGGGCTCCGCGCGGAGTCCGACCTCGTCCGACGGGCCGCGGTTGGCGTAACCGCCGGACCGGGGATACTTTTATTGAGGTCCGTCCGCGCGGGAAGACGAGAAGGGATCGCCGCGTCGGAGCTCCCGGCCCGCATCGCGGCCGACCGGGGATGTTCGGATTGCGGTACCGCCGCGACGACCCGCCGCGCGCCGGCATCGCGCGCGGCTCCCCGAAGGAGGGGAGCGCAGGAGAAACCCGCCCATGCATCCGAGACCGCGGACGCATTCTGCCCGCCTCGAATCCAGGAACCGCGGCAACCACGTCGTGACGGACCGGCGGGGCGCCTCCGTCAAGCCCTAGGACTCCCCAAGGGGCCCCGCGCCGGGAACAGCGCGGCCGGTCCCCTCCTCCCCGTGAGCCGCCGCAGGATTTCCTGCGGCGGCTCTTTTCACTTCATCCCCTCCGCGGATCCGCTGCGCCCCGGAACGTGAGCCAGGCGAGGAGGCCGAGCACGAGCACGCCGAAGAGATCGCTGTCGGGCAGGCCGAAGGGGAGGCCGCGCAGCACGGCGACGGCCGGGTGGTAGCCAGTGTCGCGGTCGAAGCCGGGGAGGAAGCCGAGCATCGCCGCCGCGATCCCGAGGATCGAGGCGCCCGCGATCAGTCCGGATCCGAAGAGCGTCCCCTGCGGCTCGTCCTCCGCGTCGGGCTCCCGCCGGTAGACCCGGTCGGCGACCTTCCGGACGATCCCGCCGAGGTAGACCGGCATCGTCGAGGAGAGGGGGAGGTAGACGCCGACGGCGAAGGTGAGGGAGCGGAAGCCGAGGAGCTCGATGAACGCCGCGATCGCCGCCCCGATCAGGATGAGGTCCCACGGGAGGCGGTGCGTGAGGAGCCCGTCGATGACGACGGACATGAGCTTCGCCTGCGGGGCCTGCAGGCGCCCCGCCCCGATCCCGTCCTCGCGCACCCACCGCGCCTGTCCGCTCGCCGGGTCGACGAGATAGGTCCCCTCGGCCCGTCCCGGCGGCAGGTCCTCGCGCGCCAGGCGCACGAAGAGGTAGTCGCCCCCGTCCGTGAGCCCGCGCACGTGCTCGGCGCGAGCGAGCGACCCCGGCGCGACGGCGAAGGGCGTCTCGACCGCCTCCTCCGTCGACTCGGCGAGGTTCAGGAGGTAGGCGGTCCAGCCGACCGCGAGGACCGAGGTGAGGACGCCGATCCCGAGCGCCGCCTGCTGCTTGAAGGGGGTCGAGCCGACGAGGAAGCCCGTCTTCAGGTCCTGCGAGCAGGTCCCCGCGTTGCTGATCGCGATGCAGACGATCGCGCCGATCAGGAGGGCGAGGCGGCTGTAGGCGGGACCCTCCCAACCGGCGAGGAGGAAGATCCCGCACGTCGCCATCAGGACGCCGATCGTCATGCCGGAGAGGGGGCAGGAGGAGGAGCCGACCTCCCCGGTGACCCTCGAGGAGACGACGGAGAAGAGGAACCCGAGGACGAGGAGGAGGACGGCGCCGAGGAGGTTCATCTGGAAGGTCGGCACCGCCACGATGAAGGCGACGATGAGGAGCGCCCCGCCGACGAGGAGAGGGGTCGGGGCGTCGCGGTCCGTGCGCAGGACCGAGGCCGCGGCGGGTCCTCCCCCGAGGATCCCCCTCGCCGAGGCGCGGATCGAAGTGACGATCGAGGGGAGCGCGCGGGCGAGCGCGAAGATCCCCCCCATCGCGACGGCGCCGGCGCCGATGTGCTTGACGTAGTTCGCCCACACCTCGCCGGGCGACATGTCCCGGATGAGCCCGGCGGCCGGGGCGAGGGGGGCGGGGAGCCCCGCGCCGAAGAGCGTGACGATCGGGACCAGGACGAAGGAGGCGAGGAGGCTCCCCCCGACCATCAGGAGCGAGGTGCGGTAGCCGAGGATGTAGCCGACGCCGACCAGCTCGGGGGCGACGTCGCAGGAGACCTGGGCTCCCTTGAAGAACGGGACCGGCGTCCCGACCGTCGCCTTCACGCCGCCGAGGAGCGCCTGGAACGCCTTGAAGGCGGCCCCCGCGCCGAGGCCGAGGAAGACCTTCCGCGCCGAGGTCCCCCCCTCCTCGCCCGCCCGGAGGATCTCGGCGCAGGCCTTCCCCTCCGGGTAGCGCAGGACCCCGTGCTCCTGGACGATCAGGTAGCGGCGGAGCGGCACCATCATCAGGACGCCGAGCATCCCGCCGGTCAGCGCGATCAGGGTCGTCAGCCCGACCTGGAGGGGGTAGCCGAGGAAGATCAGCGCCGGGACGCTGAAGACGACCGCGGCGGCGACCGACTCCCCCGCCGAGCCCGTCGTCTGGACGATGTTGTGCTCGAGGATCGCGCGCTCGCCGCGGCGGCGGCGGATCGCCCAGATCGCGAGGACGGCGATCGGGACCGAGGCCGAGGTCGTGAGGCCGACCCGCAGCGCGAGGTAGGTCGACGCCGCCCCGAAGACGACGCCGAGGACGGCGCCGAGCGCGAGCGCCCGCAGGGTCAGCTCCGGCGGGCTCTCCTCCGCGGCGACGAGAGGCCGGAAGCCCTCCGCGGGGCGGCTCACATCATTGCCGAGGGGGGAGCGGGCTCGTTCGGATCGCCGGCGTTGCGGAGCGGGATCGAGATCAGCAGGAAGGCGAGGAGGGCCATGACGGCGACCCCCACCGCGTAGGACGGGGTGGCGAAGATCGCCGGAAGGACGATCCCCCCGATCGCGAACCCGCTCGTGACGAGGCCCATCATGGCCTCGCCGGCGATGAAGCCGGAGGCGACCAGGATGCCGACGTTGGTCGAGCGCGCCATCTGGGCCTCGTTCAGCGCGCGTCGCTTCGCGATCGAGTCGAAGAGCCACCGGAAGATCCCGCCGACGAAGATCGCGGAGGTCGTCCCGAAGGGGAGGTACATCCCGACCGAGACGAGCATGGGGCTGCGCACCTGCAGCAGGATCATCGCGAACCCCATGACGATCCCGACGACGACGAGGGGCCAGGCCATCTCGCCGCCGACGATCCCCTGCGCGAGGAAGGCCATCAGGCTCGCCTGGGGGGCGGAGAGCTTGGGATCGCCGAATCCGGTGCCTCCCGCCTGGATGTTTCCCTGGTAGAGGAGGAGGAGGGGGAAGTACATCGCGAGCGCGGCGACCACGACGGCCACCAGCTCGACGATCTGGATCGTGCGCGGCGTCCCGCCCAGGATCCAGCCGACCTTGAAGTCCTGGAGGAGTTCTCCCGCCACCGCGGCCGCGACGCACACCACGGCCGCGACGCCGAGGACGGCGACGACGCCGCTCGTCCCCGAGACGCCGAGCCCGACCATCCGGAGCGCCGCGACGATGAGCGTCGAGAGGGTGATCCCGGAGATCGGGTTGTTCGTCGAGCCGATCATCCCGACGAGGTAGCCCGAGACGGTGCAGAAGAAGAAGCCGGCGACGAGCATCACGATCGCCGCCGTGAGTCCCGCCTTGGCCCCGGCGAAACTCACGTAGAGGGCGGCCATCCCGATGAAGACGAGGCCGATGAGGCCGAAGACCGTCTTCGAGGACATGTAGCGCTCCGTCCGGCCGACCCCGGCGGCCGCGCCCCCCTTGCTCCGGAGCTCCTGGAAGGCGCGGGAGAGCCCCGCGCCGAGGCTCTTCCTCATCCGGAACATCGTGTTCGCGGCGCCGACGAGCATCCCCCCCACCGCGATCGGGCGGACGATGAAGCGCCAGACCGCGTTCGCGGTGCCGTCCCACCCCTCGGGCTCCGCGCCGGCCGGGAGGAACTCGACGAGCCGCGGCCCGAGGAAGTAGATGAGGAGGGGGACGAGGAAACCCCAGGCGAGGATCGCCCCCGCGAAGTTCATCGCCGCGACGCCCGGGCCGATGATGAAGCCGACCCCGATATAGGCGGGGCTCACGTCGGGGACCGAGAACTTCGTGACCCCCCCGGTCCCGACGGCGTTCGCGGCCTTTGTCGCGCCGAGGCGCACGGCGCTCCGTCCCAGCTCCCCGATCTGGACGAAGAAGTCGCGGCTGAGCGCGAAGAGGTTCATCGTCGTCCCGAGGAAGACCGCCGCCCCCGTGATCATGTTGTAGAAGAGGTACTTCGCTGCGCCCGCCGCGCGCCGGCCCGCCTTGTGGATCTCCGCTGCGGCCACCGACTCGGGGAAGGGGAGGGTCCGGTCCTCGACCATGGGCTTCCGGACGAGGGAGACGAAGAGCACCCCGAGGATGGAGCCGACGATCATCAGGACCGTCGACTTCCAGTAGGCGTCCTTCGGGTCGAAGGAGGGCCAGGCGCCCGCGATCAGGAACGCGGGGATCGTGAAGACGGCCCCCGCCGCGACCGACTCGCCGATCGAGCCGGCCGTCCGGGCGAGGTTCTCCTGGAGGATCGTGCCGCGCCGCAGGTGGAGGACGGCCATGCTGATGACCGCCGCGGGGTAGGTCGCGGCGATCG
>CBRGOK010000298.1:0-5478 GCA_967798035.1 uncultured bacterium | reverse complement strand
GAACGTCGAGGTCCGGCGGTGGGGGGAGCCGCCGCGCTTCGCCTTCCCGGTCCGCGACCACGTGGCGATCGGGGAGGGGCTCGGCGGGGTCGACCTCGAGCGCGGCGCGCGGCTCGCCGGATCGCGGAACTACCTCCTCCTCGGGCCGGTCGCTCTCCTCGAGGAGGCGGTCATGCGGTTCGCCTACGACCGGATGGTCGCGAAGGGGTTCGTCCCGGTGGCGGTCCCCGTCCTCGTGAACGACACGGCGATGGTCGGGACGGGCTACTACCCGGGAGGGGAAGCCCAGGCCTATCGGGTCGCGGAGGACGGGCTCTCCCTCGTCGGGACCGCGGAGGTTCCCCTCACCTCGATCCACGCGGGGGAGATCCTGGAGGAGGAGGAACTCCCCAAGCGCTTCCTCGGGCAATCGTACTGCTTCCGCCGCGAGGCGGGAGCCGCCGGCCGCGAGACCCGGGGCCTCTACCGCGTCCACCAGTTCCGGAAGATCGAGCAGGTCGTCCTCTGCGCGTCCGACCCCGCGGAATCGGCGCGCTGGCACGCCGCGATCCTCGAGAACGCCGAGGAGATCCTCCGCGCGCTCGAGCTCCCCTACCGGGTCGTCGCCGTCTGCGGGGGCGACCTCGGGGCGGGGCAAGTCTCCAAGTTCGACGTCGAGACCTGGATGCCCTCCCGCGGGGCCTACGGCGAGACGCACTCCGCCTCCCGCTTCCACGACTTCCAGGCCCGGAGGCTGAACCTGCGCTACCGCGGCCGCGACGGGAAGGTCCGGTTTGTCCACACCCTCAACAACACCGTCGTCGCCTCCCCGCGCATCCTGATCGCGCTCCTCGAGAACCACCAGCGGGAGGACGGCTCGGTCGGGATCCCTCCGCCGCTGCGCGCGGCGATGGGCGGGAGGGAGGTCCTCGAGCCCCGCGCGAAGCGGGGCTAGTGGGGCCCCCTAGTGCGGAATCGGGAAGCCGCCGCCGGGGGGCCCTCCGCCTCCGAGCGGAGGGAAGGGGATCGTCGGGCCCATGGGTCCGCCATGGCCTCCGCCGGGGGAGCCCGCCGAGGCGGACGGCCGCGGCTGGCCGCCGCCCGCGGAGAACCCGGTCCGGGCCCCGCCGCGCATCGTCCCCCCCCCGGGCATGCCCTGGGACCCGCCCGCCGAGGCGAGCCCCTGACCCCCTGAGTTCGGAGGGACGGGGATCTTCGGCCGGAGCCGGCCGGCGAGCATCCGGTTCCAGTCGGCGGGGGGGAGGATCGTCCGCCGGAATTCCATCACCCGGGGCGCGTTGAGGCCGACTCCGGTGAACTCCCCCCGGTCGACCCGCGGCTGGGTCTCGACCGCGAGGTCGATCTGGATCCGGCGCGGGAAGGTCCCCGTCGCCTCGGTCGCCCACTCCTCGATCGGCTCGGCGTCGGGGCCGAGGCGGTCGAAGTACGTGACGTTGAAGAACCGGACCCGGTCGTAGACGAGCTCGAAGGTGCCGCCGACGAAGGGCTCGTCGTCGACGAAGAAGTCCTCGCGGCGCCACAGCTCCAGGAAGTCGGGATTGGCGGGGTTCGCGCGCAGGTGGTAGCCGATCTCGCAGAGCCGGCTCCGGACGCGCCGCTCGCCGAGGACGAGGGTCGAGGACGGGACGCTGGCGACGAAGTCGAGCGCGTCGGCCTCGGCGCCCGCCATCGACAGGTCCCGGCCGAGGAAGATCCGCCCCCCGGCGAGGTCGTAGGTCCAGAGGGGCTTCAGGTCCTGCTCGATCCGGTCGAGGATCGCGGGCCCGGCGTTGTGGGCCTCCGCCAGGTTGTGGACCGTGTCCCGCGCGACGACCGTGTAGTAGAGGGTCCCGAAGACGGAGACCATCAGGAGCGCCGCGATCGTGATCGAGACGAGGAGCTCCGGGATCGTGAATCCGCGCCGGGCTGCGGGCGTCCGTTTCATCTTGGCCATCGTGACCTCCTAGCGGGCCTTGGAGGAGCCCCCTGCCGAGGGGAGGGCGGGAGGTCCGGTCGTCCCCCCCTCCTCTCCGACCAACGCCTCCCCCTCCTCCCCGTCGATCGCGCCGGTCTCGACCCGGGCCTCGAGGGTGAAGACCCCACGCTCCTGGCCGAGCGTCGGGAAGGTGACCCGGACGGCAACCGACGTCGTCGGCTCGGGGGGAAGCTCCTCCCCGGAGGCCTCCGCCTCGCGGCGGGCCAGCTCCTTGTCGGCGAAGAAGCCGGCGAGCGACTCGTCGTCCTTCGCCTCGTAGGCGGCGGCGACCGACTCGTCGCCGACGAAGATGCGCCACTCGAACTCGGCGTAGTTCGCCTCGGTGAAGTCCCCGCTCGCCCCGTCGAGGAGGTCCTCGTGGAGCCCCGACTGGACCTCCGCGAGGAGCCCCTCCGCGAGCATGCGCGCGACCTTCAGGTTGCGGGCGACGAAGGCGGTCTCGACGGCGCGCGCGCGGGCGACCATGACGGAGACGAGGCCGAAGGCGAGGATCGCCACCGCGAGGAGGACCTCGGCGAGGGTGAATCCCCGGCTACTTCGGGAAGTCATCCTCGGTCACCTCCCCGCGCTCCTCGTACCCCTCGACGAACCGGACCTGCCCCGTCAGCCCCGCCACGGAGACGGTGAAGCGCCGCTCGGGGCGGAGGCGCTTCAGGTGGACGCGGTGCTCGACGGAGGAGCCGAGGGGGGAGAACTCGACCGTCACGATCCCCTCCGCGACCCGCTCCCCGGCCCCGAGGACGACGTCCTCGAGGACGACCCCCTGGGGGAGGTCCCTCCAGTCCTGGGGAAGGCGGTCCTCCGCCGTCTCCGCGAGCCGGCCGTCCGCCTTGAAGGGGCTCACGGTCCGGAACCGGGCGTTGCCGACGTCGTACTCGATCCGGTAGGTCTGCCCCTGGGCGATCGAGAAGGTGCGGAGCGAGTCGATCTCCGAGGCGAGGGAGCGGGCGGCGGACTCGAGGCGGCTCGCCGGGAGGGTCTCGTCGAGGTAGGCGGTCGCGATCGTGACGACGAGGGCGAGGATGAGGATCACGGTCGAGAGCTCGATCAGGGTGAGCCCTCGCTCCGCGCGTCCACCGGCCCTCGACCGCCGCGCCACGTCCGCCCCGCCTACCGCCCCCGCTCCGAGGCCGTCCGCTCGTTCGCGATCGTCTTGTTCGAGATGTCGGCGCTGTCCCCCTCCCCCCCCGGCTCCCCGTCCCTGCCGAGGGACCCCACCGTGAAGGTCATCCCGTTCGGGTCGGCCTCGTAGTGGTAGGGGAAGCCCCAGGGGTCGTTCGGGATCGAGGTCATGTTCTCGAGGAAGGTGACCCCGTTGTCGTCGGGGGTGACGAGCGGCTCGAGCGACTCCGGGAGCCGGCCGTTCTTGATCTGGTAGGACTGCACGGCCGAGGCGATGTTCATGATCTCCGTCTTCGCGATCTTGTGTTTCGCCTCGAAGAGGGCGGGGACCACGTTCCTCACGACGAGGGTCGCGAGGAGCCCCAGGATGACGACGACGACCATCAGCTCCGCCAGGGTGAAACCGCGGCGGCGGGAGGAGGGAGAGGGCTTCATGACTTCAGACTCCGGAGACCTTGCCGATCTGGAGGATCGGCCAGATGATCGACAGCACGATGAACCCGACGACGACGGCGAGGATCACGATCAGGATCGGCTCGATGAGGGAGGTGAGCTTCTGCGTCGCGACCTCGATCTCCTCGTCGTACGCGGCGGCGACCTTGTCGAGCATCCCCTCGAGCTGCCCCGACTGCTCGCCGACGGCGATCATGTAGCCGACGAGGGGGGGGAAGGCCCCCGAGCGCTTGAGGGGGGTGGCGATGTCGGCCCCCTCGACGATCCGCTCGCGGACCTCGGCGAGGACGTTCGAGAGGACGCGGTTGTTCAGGATGTTCGGGGCGATCTCCAGGCCGCGCGTGACCGGGATGCCGCTCTTGAGGAGCGTCGAGAAGGTCGTCGCGAAGCGGGCGACCGCCTGCTTCCGGAGAAGGTCCCCGACGACCGGGAGGCGGAGAATCCAGGTGTCGATCCAGAGCCGGCCCTTGTCCGTCCGGTAGAAGGCGTTCACCCCCCAGGAGAAGCCGGCGACCGCGAGCGCGAGGAGCCACCAGAAGGAGGCGAGGAACTCCGAGATGAGGATCAGGATCTTCGTCGGCAGCGGCAGGACCTGGCCCGCCGCCGTGATCATCTTCGTGATCTGCGGGATGACGAACGTCATGAGGACCGTCACGACGAGCGCCCCGATGATCAGCATGACGGCGGGGTAGGTGAGCGCCGCCGACACCTTCTCGCGCAGCCGGCGCTGCCCCGCGATGAAGTCGGAGAGGCGCTCGAGCACGACGTCGAGGTTCCCCGAGGCCTCCCCGGCGCGGACCATGTTCACGTAGAGCTCGGAGAAGTAGTCGGGGTGGACGGCGAGGGAGTCGGCGAAGGTCGAGCCCTGCGTCACCTTCTCGCGGATGTCCCGGAAGGCGGTCTCGAGGCGGCGGCTCGAGGCCTGCTCGATCACGGCGCGCAGCGTCTCCGTCAGCGGGATCCCCGCGGCGAGGAGGGTCGCGAGCTGGCGCGTGACGGTCGCCGTCTCGTCGAGGTTGCGGCGCGACTGGACGAGCCCGCGCCCCCCGCCGGGGAGCCGCAGGCGAAGGCGCCGGCGCTTCCCCTCCGCGACCGGCCGCAGCTCGACGACGTGGATGTTGTCGCGCCGGAGCTTGACCCGCGCGTCGCGCGGGGTGTCGGCGTCGAGGATGCCGACCCGCTTCTCCCCGGCGGGGGTGAACGCCTCGTACTCGAAGACCGGCACCGCGGGGGCTCCCGGGTCAGAAGACGTCGAGCTGCGTCACGCGCAGCACCTCGTCGGGGCTCGTCAGGCCGGCGGCGACCTTCGAGGCCCCGTCCATTCGAAGGGTCGTCAGCCCCCGCTCGATCGCGCTCTTCTTGATGTCCGTCGCCCCGAGCCGCTGCATGATCTGGGTCCGCAGCGCGTCGTCGGTCGGGAGGAGCTCGTAGATCGCGGTGCGGCCCGAGAAGCCGGAGTGGAAGCAGTCGGCGCAGCCTCGGCCGACGGCGATGTTCCCCCCCTCGAGCCTCCCGGGGTCGATGCCGAGGGCCTTCAGCTTCTCCAGCGCCTCGGAGTCGGGGGGGCCGAACTCCCGGCAGTTGCGGCAGATCAAGCGCACGAGGCGCTGGGCGACGACGAGGAGGAGGGAGGAGGAGACGAGGTAGGGCTCGAGACCGATGTCGATCAGACGCGTGACGGTGCTCGAGGCGTCGTTCGTGTGGACGGTCGAGAAGACGAGGTGCCCGGTGAGGGCGGCGCGGATCGCGATCTCGGCCGTCTCGAGGTCGCGGATCTCGCCGACCATCATGACGTCGGGGTCCTGGCGCAGGAACGCCCGCAGCCCCGCCGCGAAGGTGAGCCCCTTCTTCTGGGAGACCTGGACCTGGGAGACCCCCGGGAGGTGGTACTCGATCGGGTCCTCGATCGTGAGGATGTTCAGCTCCTT
>CBRGOK010000297.1:0-5490 GCA_967798035.1 uncultured bacterium | reverse complement strand
GGAGCGGGACGGCCTTGCACTTCACGCCGGTGGCCTTGCCGGAGGAGTACGGCGCGAGGTCGACGGGGCCGCCCGAAGGCGCGATCAGCTCGAAGTCGGGCCGGCCCTCCCCCAGGGACCGCTTGACCCGGAGGGAGACGAGGAGCCCCGCGACCCCCTCGAACCGCACCTCGTCCACCTCGTCGCCGTAGGCGAAGGAGCCGAGGAAACCGTCCCCCAGCGCGATCGTCGTCGCCGCGGGGTCCGTCGCGGGCGGGTGAAGTTGAACGTCGAGGACCATGTCGCCCGCGACGACGACGCCGGCCACCGTCGCCGGCTGCAGGATCGAGCCGAGGGGAGGGCCGAACGTCACGTCGAGCGTCCCGACCGGTACGACGACCAGGTACGCGCCGAGCGCGCTCGTCAGGTCGTCCTCGAGCGGGACGGCCTCCGCCGTCACCGCGTCGACGACGCTCACGTCCGCCGCGAGGATCCCGGCCCCGGTGGGGGAGGTCACCCTTCCCGAGAGCCACACGCCGGCCTCGAGCGAGATCGTCCCGAGATCCGTGTCCGAGGGCATGGAGAGGGGGCCGATCTCCTGCGCGACGAGGCGGGTCGCGACGAGCGGCTCGACGGAGACGAGCCAGGTGCCCGGCGGCGCCGCGAACTCGAAGTCGCCGTCCGCGGCGCTGTTGTCGCCCGGGGTGTAGAGCTTCACGCCCGTTCCCGGGTCGGACAGGTCGAGGTCGACCCCGGCGACAGGCGCCCCGCCCGGGCCGAGGACAGTCCCGGTCACGAGGATCCCGTAGTCGAGCGAGATGTCCCCGAGGTCGACGTCGCCCGCGACGACGACGTCCAGGATCTCCTTCGGCGCGAGCGTCGGGCCGGGCACCCCGGAGGGATCGAAGCCGATCCGATAGACGCCGGCCGGCACGGAGATGTCGAACTCCCCGCCGACCCCCGTATTGTCGTTCGCCGTCGTGAGCTTCTTCCCCGTCGCCTGGTCGAAGACGTCGATGTCGACGCCGACGAGCCCGCCTCCCCCAGGCCCGAGCACGTGGCCCGAAACCGTGTGCCCGGCAGCGGACGAGGCGAGGACGAGAACGAGAAAGCCCGACAGCCCGATCCCCGGATTCCCCATGTGCAACACTCCCCATTCGGCTATCGGGCTTCCGGCGTCCGCGGGTTGAGTCCCCGCCCGGGGCGCGCTCCTCACGGTCGGGGGGGAGCGTCCGTACGGGGAGTCCAACCGTCATGGCCCGCCTCCCGAGGATCTACGACGACCTCGCTCCCTGGTGGCCCCTCCTCTCGAGCCCCGCGGAGTACGTCGAGGAGGCGAAGGTCTACCGGCGGGCCCTGGCGGACGCGAGCTGGGGCGCGCCGCGGAACCTTCTCGAGCTCGGCTCGGGCGGGGGGAACAACGCCTTCCACCTGAAGGCGCACCTCGCCTGCACCCTCGTCGACCTCTCCCCCGCGATGCTCGAGGTGAGCCGGGCCCTCAACCCCGAGTGCGAGCACGTCGAGGGGGACATGCGCAGCGTCCGCCTCGGCCGCCTCTTCGACGCCGTCTTCGTCCACGACGCGGTCGCCTACCTCGCGACCGAGGAGGACCTGCGGGCGACCTTCGCGACGGTCTACGAGCACTGCCGTCCCGGGGGCGCGGCGCTCTTCGTCCCGGACTTCGTGCGGGAGACGTTCCGACCCTCGACGAGCCACGGCGGCCATGACGGCGAGGGCCGAGGCCTGCGCTACCTCGAGTGGGCGACCGACCCGGATCCCTCCGATTCGACCTACCAGCTCGACTTCGCGATCCTCCTCCGCGAGGGGGACATGATCCGGGTCGAGCGCGACCGCCACGTCTGCGGCCTCTTCGGGCGGGACCAGTGGATCCGGTGGCTCTTCGAGTCGGGCTTCCGCCCCCGCATCCTCCTGGCCGAGCATGGGGAGGCGGCGGGCTCCGAGATGTTCGCCGCCCTCCGGCCGTAGACGACGCCGCGTCCCCCCGGCCGGCCGGCTACGGCATGATCGTGATCGACAGGCCGTTCGAGATCGCGATGCACGCGCAGGGGCCCGAGACCGACGTGCACCCGAAGGCCTGCAGGCAGACTTCCATCCCGACGAGCGAGGGGTTCACGGGGATGGGGACGCCCGGACCCGTGTTGCACGCCGGACAGTTCTCCAGGTTCAACGCGATCAGGTTGGCGGTCAGGTCGACGTAGGCGAAGCAGCCTCCGACGATGGAGGGGGGGCAGATCGGGGCGCCCAGGGCGAGGTAGGTGGGCTGGTTCATGCAGGCCCCGATGAGGAGGAACGCAGGCGGAGCGAGGCCGGTTGCGACGAGGGTGAACCGACCCCCGCAGGCGGCCGGATTCGTCGTCGAGCACGCGTCGGTCCCGAGGACGGGGTCCCCGAAGCAGGTCAGGGCGGGCGCGATCCCCCCTCCGGGGGAGCAACCGGTGAACCCCGGCGCGCCGAGAATCGCGCATTGGGCGGGGGCGAGACCGGTCGTCAGGAGGAGAGAAAACGCGCCGAGCGCGAACGAGCGGAGGGGAGTCACCAGGTTCGCCTTCCGTAGGGGAGCCGAGAAGCGGGTCCCGCGGACGGTAGCCGCCTCGCGCGACTTCGGCTACTCGCGCGTTTTTCCCAGTCCGCCGGGTTCCGGTCCTTCGGGGAGGGGATCGCCGCGGGTCTTCGCGACACCTCCACCTTCCCTGCCAGAGAGGTGAAATGGCCCGCCCGGACCGGCTTGCCAGGGACGGACTCCGGAAGGGAGGATTCCGGCTCGTGTGCGGATCCAGCAGGATCACCCGCGACCCACACACCTGGAGAAGCGCAGGCCGTTCGCAGCGGAATCGGAGGTCGGCCGGCGACCTTCCTTGCCGGAGGAATCATGGTGCACCAGGAGCGCTCCGTGCGGCGCGGCCCTCATCGGATCCACGTCCGGGAACACCCGGGAGCGGAACCGCCGATCGTCCTGATGCATGGGTTCCCGGACAACCTGCACCTCTACGATCGCCTGATTCCCCACCTCTCGCCGGCGCGACGCGTCGTCGCGTTCGATTTCCTCGGGTGGGGCGGCTCGGACAAGCCCTCCGGCTTTCCCTATTCCGCCGCCAGTCAGCTCGACGACCTGGACGCCGTCCTCGCTCAGATGAGGCTCGACCCCGTCGTCCTCGTGGCCCACGACGCCTCGGGCCCGCCGGCCATCGACTGGGCGCTGGCTCACCCCGAGCGCGTGGCGGGGCTCGTGTTGCTGAACACCTACTACTGCGAGATGCCGACCCTCCGGCCGCCCGAGGCGATCTGGCTCTTCTCCACGCCCGTCGTCCGGAATGTCGCGAGGCCCCTGTCGCGGATGTTCGGGAACTTGATCTTCCGCCGGATGTACCGGTGGCAGGTCGGAGGGTTCATCCGCGACGCGGACGTCCGACGCGAGTTCGTGCCGCTCCTCTACCGCCAGTTCGAGACCACGCCGAGCGCACAGCCCGCGTTCTTCCGGTTGAACGAAGATCTGCGGTCGACGGTCCGGTCGCGCAACGCGATGGTTCCGAAGATGCGGGCGTTCCGGCGCCCGGTGCGGATCGTCTTCGGCGAGGACGATCCCAACCTGAACAGCGGTGTTGCCCGGAGATTCCATGAGCTCCTCCCCGGGTCCGAGCTGTTCCTCGTTCCGCGTGCCGGACACTTCGTCCAGATGGACGAGCCTGGAGCGGTGGCCCAGCTGATCCTGGCGATGCCACCTGCGGGGGGTCGAAAAGTCTGACGCCCGGTTCGGTCGGCCACACGATTCGAGGATGCGGGCGCGCGCCCCGCGGTTTCGCCGGGCCCGTGGCTAGCAGGAACCGGACCCTGGAGGTTGATCCCCGAGGGCGAACGTTGAGTGGAGCGAGAGGCGACCGCCGACGTCGCCGCGGCCTCTCGGTCGGCTCGCTCCCGGGGGTCTGGGCCGTGTGACGGCTACGGGAGGACCGTGATCTGGACGCCGGTCGAGATGGCGAAACAGCTGAACAAGGGAGGCTGGAGACAGAAGGCCGGCCCGGACAACGCGATGAAGATACCCTGTATCGCCTGCGCACAGACCGTGGCCCCGACGAGGGTGGAGTCGTTGGGGATAGGAACGAGCCAGATGGGCGAGAATCCGGGGAAAGACGGGAGGACAGCCGGGGCGACCAGCACCTGGAAGGCGAAGTAGTCCACGTAGGCGAGGGTCAGGAAGGACCCGTTGCACAGAGGGGCAGTTCCGCACGGAACCGGAATCGGGCTCGTCGCGCACGGGCCGAGCACAAGGAACACGACGGCGGGAGCATAGACCCCGCAAGGCGTACCCAACGGTGCCGGCTGGAAGTTGTTTCCTGCAAGACTGAACCCGGAGTTCCCGACGGTCGGGGAGGTCCCGTTGCAGTTGATCGATGGGAGGAGTCCGTTGAACGAGGCGCACCCGGTCAGCCCCGGCGTGCCGAGCGTGACGCACTGCGCCGGCGAGGACTTGACGCCGGGGACGATGACGAAGAGCAACCCGAGTCCTATCTCGCGGAAAAGGTTCATGGAATCCTCGTCCGGGGACGAAAGCCCCGGACCGTCCGAGCAGGGGAGGCTAGCCGGGACGGAGCGGGACGGCTAGGACGGCGGTGATCCCGATGACCGAACCACCCGACCGCGACGGACGGGCCGGAGGCGCGACAGCTCCTGCCGAGGGCTAGAATCCCGACGGTCGCAATAGGGCAGCAAGCCGGAGGATCGCATGGCCGCCTCCAGAGCCTCGCTCGCGGTCGTCGCAGTCGTCCTCGTCGTCGGAGTCCTCGCGGGCGCCTTCCTGCTCGGGGGAGGCGGACCCTCGCTCCATGCCGAGCGGGAGGCCCCTCCGGTCGACGCCAAGGCTCCCGCTCCCGTCGTCCCCTCTCCCCCGGCGGAGCCGGAGGCGATGGACCCCGCGCGGGCCATCCCTCCGGGGCGGAGTTCGCCGGTCCCCGACTTCGAGGCGCGGAGGTCCGCGCGCGTCGCCGGACGGGCGGTCCTCCGAGGCGGCGGTGAGCCGCCGCGGGGAGGCGCGACCGTCCGCATCGTGACGGACAAGCGCGAGATCGACTGCCCGGCGACGGTGGCCAAGCTCGGCGGGCGCGAGGAGGTGGAGCGCCTCGGGACGGCCGGCGAGATGGAGGATCGGGTCCGAGCGCTCGGAGGGTGGACCTGGGCGCACGAGGCGCGCGCCGGAGCCGACGGGTCCTTCGCGATCGCGGTTCCGCCCGACCTCCCGCGGTTTCGCTTCCAGGTGGTCTCCGACTTCGCGGCCTACGCCGAGCGCGACGCCTGGTTCACCTTCGACGACGCCTCCGGCAAGGCGGGCGTCCTCCTCGAGCTCGAGGCGGCGGGGAAGGTCGTCGGGGTCGTCTCCGACCCGGCGGGTCGGCCGGTCGGGGAGGGGAAGAGCGCCGCGTTCCCGCCCGCGAGCGCGCGGATCGGAAGGAGGGGGGATCGCGCCGACGTCGGGAAAGACGGCCGGTTCGAGCTGCC